>NZ_JBWKYJ010000077.1:0-21806 GCF_059423685.1 Acidovorax sp. GW460-11-11-14-LB4
AGGTCAAAGTAGTGTGCATGCGTGATGGTGCGACCGCGCTGGCTGCGGTCGGGGTGGTCGAACACGGCCACTGACTGGAGCGCGGCGAGCATGCGGGCCTCGGGCAGGTTGCAGTGGGTTTCTTCCACCAGCTCGCGCAGGCAGGACTGCCACACGGTTTCTCGCTGCTCGATGAAGCCGCCGGGCACGGCCAGTTGGCCCTTGCCGGGTGCGTGCGCGCGGCGGATCAGCAGCACATGGTCCTGGCAGCGCAGCACGGCGTCCACCGTCACGAACACCGGCGGGTAGGGGGCGGCAGACCAGGCTTGGCGGTAACCACGCAGCATGCGCCACTCCTCCTGCAGCGCGGGGTAGTGTGGGGTCTGCGCAAAGTGCTCCAGCGTGGCGATGGTGCTCTCGGGAATCTCTGCGGCCAGCGGCGCCACGGCGGCGCGCGCGGTGGCGGGCGTGGCGCCAAAGTACGCGTCCCGGATGGCGGTGGCGTCGATGCGGCCCTGGCGTTCTATGTGAATGAGCTGCCAGCCTGGAAAGGCGCTGAGGTAGCCGCTGGTCGCATCCTTGAAGTGGCCCACCAGGCCGATGCTTGCGCCCGGGGCGGTGAGGCGCGCCACGGCCCTGCGCACCGCCTGCACCCACACGGCTTCGTTGTAGTAGTCGCGCATGGGCAGCACCTGCACCTGGGCGCGGTCGGCGGGGGCCAGGGCAGCGCGCAGCATGGCTTCGCGCTCTTGCCAGGTGAAAGGGTTCTTGGGCGAGCGTGCCTGCCACGCCGAGCCGATCACCACGATGACCTGCGGGGCGCTGTCCAGTGCACGTTGCAATAGCGCCATGTGGCCGCTGTGGACGGGCTCAAAACGTCCGATATAGATGGCGGTGTCGACCATGTGTCTCCGGCTGGTGGTGCGCTTCAGGTCCCTTCGCGTTGCTGGCGTGGGGGCCGCCCCTGTCCTCGCGGTGGCTGTCGCTTGCCAGGGGCTGACCGGGGCATTGGGGCGGCGTTGGAGCAGGTCGAGCAAGCAATGGGGCTGTATGCGCTGGATGTATATATGCTGGTAGCTATCTTTTTTGTAGTGATTTTACCGCCAGCCAGTGTCGTGGGTGGGAGGTGACCGTGGCAGGGCGCCCTGGCGGCGGCGGCGGAGGGGCGGCGCTGCCAACCGCCTCTGAAGTCGCTATTGTGCGACCCGGCGGTTCATGCCGGGCATGGGGCGGGGGCGCAGGGCAGCGTGGCAAAAAAGAGATGGACCGGGCCGTACAAACGTGGCGACAATGCGCCGCTTGCACGCTGCGCGCAAAGTTTCTGTAGCGCGAATCCGTCCTTTTCGTGCTGTGGTCCCGAGATGCCGGCGTGCAAGCCCACCTGTGTGAACCCGGGGGACTGCGCCCGATATGGCGTGTCCGCACCTCCAATAACAGGCCCGCCGTGCGTGGGCCACCGAGGGAGATCCATGTCGTTGCGGCTCAAATTCAATCTGGTGCTGGCGGGCGTGCTGCTGCTGGCGGTGCTGGGCGCGGGCGCCTATGTGCACCGCTTCCTGCAGCAGTCTGCCATCGAGGAGGTGCAGCACAACTCGCAGATCATGATGCACGCGGCCATGGCGATCCGCGACTACACGACAGAGCTGGTCAAGCCCCACCTGGACGTGACGCTGGCCGAGAAATTCCTGCCACAGACCGTGCCTGCCTACGCGGCCACCGAAACCCTGCGTCGCCTGCAGAACCGGTTTCCGGGCTACGAGTACAAGGAGGCGGTTCTCAACCCTACCAACCTGCGCGACCGTGCCAACGAGTGGGAGGAGCGCATCATCAGCGACTTCCGCGAAGGCCGGGCCGACCTCAAGAAAGAGGTCACCGGCGAGGTGGGCGAGGGCATGCACCGCGCCATGTACGTGGCCCGCCCCATCACCATCAAGCAGGCGCAATGCATGGCCTGTCACAGCACACCTGCCGTGGCGCCGCCCACCATGCTCAAGGTCTATGGGGACAAGAACGGCTTTGGCTGGGGCATGAACGAGACGGTGGGCATCCAGGTGGTGAAGGTGCCGATGTACTTCCCGCTGGAGAAGGCGCGTCAGACCTTCAACACGGTGATGGCGGCGCTGGTGGGTAGTTTTGTGCTGCTTTTCGTCGGGCTCAATCTGTCGCTGTCGTCGCTGGTGATCGAGCCCATGGCGCGGCTCAACCGCAAGCTGGAAGACTTGGCCACCAAGGACTTCCTGACGGACCTGGTCAACCGCCGGCGCTTTTTTGAGAGGCTGGAGACTGAGATGGCCGACACCCGCATCAAGAAGGGGAGTCTGTCGGTGGTGATGTTCGACATCGACTTTTTCAAACGCATCAACGATACCTTTGGGCATGACTCTGGCGATGTGGTGCTCAAGAGCACGGCGCTGCGTGTGCGCGAGTTGCTGCGGTCGTCCGACTGCGCTGCGCGTTTTGGGGGCGAGGAGTTCATCATCCTGCTCAAGGAAACCCCGGTGGACGCTGCCATGGCGATGGCGGAGGCCGTGCGCGCGCGCATTGCAGGGGTGCCATTCGACGCCGTGGGCCATGTCAGTGCCAGCTTTGGCGTGGCCACCTGGGACCACAAGGAAGACAGCCATGCGCTCATCAAGCGCGCGGACACAGCGTTGTACAAGGCCAAGTCCAGCGGCCGCAACTGCGTGATCCAGGCCGAAGACGCCGCCTGATTCGCGTTGGCGAGGGGCTTCAGGCCGTAGCGGCCTTGGCGTCCTCGTAGTCCGCCCGGTAGTCTGCCGCCAGCGCGGTTTTCTGCTTCTCCGTCAGCAGTTTGCCTGCCATCTGGAAGAAGCGGTGTTCCTCTTCCTTCAGGTGGTGTTCCACCTTCTCAGCCAGCTTCTTGGCCAGCGGCAACCAGGCAGGGCTCGATGGCTCGGTCTCTTCCAGTGACTCCACCAGTTCGTCGATCTGGTGGTGTTCTGAAATGGCGTGGCGCGACAGATCAATGCCTGCGTCGTGTGCCATCAGCGGCACATAGAAGTGGCGGTCCTCGGCCTGGGCGTGGGCGGCGAGTTCCTTCTTGAGTTGCTCGAACAGGTCACGCCGCTCGGGCGTGTCGCCGCTGGTGTCCGTCAGTGCGCCGTACAGCGCGCGCTGGCGCTCGTGGCTCTCGCGCAGGGCTTCGAAGATGGTGGTCGTATCGGTCATGGTGGGCTGTGTGTTGTGTTGCAGTGACGAAGGTGTGCAGGACTACTTGAGCACCTTGCGCGCGGCGCCCACCCCGATGGCCGCCAGCACCACAAACACCACGGCAACCACTAGGAACAGCACAAACAGCACCTTGGCAATGCCCGCTGCACCCGCGGCCACACCGCTGAAACCCAGGGCCCCTGCCACGAGGGAAATCAGGGCAAAAATGATGGCGTACTTCAGCATGGTGGTCGCTCCTTGCGGTGGATGTTGAGGCAGCGCGGGGCTGCGAAAGGGTGTGCAGGAACGATACCGGCGGCCTGTGGCGTGCGCCGTCAGTGCAAGCGGGCGGCGGGTGTAGGAGAGCGCCGCTGGCGGGTGGTGGTGAAGCGCCAAAAAGAAAAGCCGCAACGCGGGGCGTTGCGGCTGGGAGGGCGGCCCTGATGGTCTTTTGGCCTGCGCTCACATCGCTGGCGCGATATGAGCTTCGTCCACGTGCGGAAAGCCGCGCGTGCCGCGCGGAGGGCTTACAGCCCTGCTGCCGCACGCAGCGCAGCAGCTTTGTCCGTACCTTGGTCTGCGTTCACATCGCTTGCGCGATATGAACTTCGCCCGAAGGCCGATACCGCGCTATTCGCGCGGCGGGCTTTACAGCCCCGCTGCAGCGCGAAGCGCAGCAGCTTTATCGGTCTTCTCCCAGCTGAACTCGGGTTCTTCGCGGCCGAAGTGGCCGTAGGCTGCCGTCTTTTCGTAGATGGGGCGCAGCAGGTCCAGCATCTGGATGATGCCCTTGGGGCGCAGGTCGAAGTGCTCGCGGACCAGGGCGGCCAAGCGCTCGTCCGACACCACGCCGGTGCCTTCGGTGTAGACGGTGATGTTCATCGGCTCGGCCACGCCAATGGCGTAGGCCACCTGGATCTGGCACTGGCGCGCCAGGCCGGCAGCCACGATGTTCTTTGCCACGTAGCGGGCGGCGTAGGCGGCCGAGCGGTCCACCTTCGTTGGGTCTTTGCCGCTGAATGCCCCGCCGCCGTGGGGGCAGGCACCACCGTAGGTGTCCACGATGATCTTGCGGCCCGTCAGGCCGCAGTCGCCTTGTGGGCCGCCGATGACAAAGCGACCCGTGGGGTTGATCAGGTAGCGGGTGTTCTGCAGCCATTCCTTGGGCAGCACAGGCTTGATGATCTCTTCAATGATGGCTTCGGTGAACGAGGCCTTCATCTTGGTTTGCGTTTCGCTCTGGTCGGGGTGGTGCTGGGTGGAGAGCACCACGGTGTCGATGCTGTGGGGCTTGCCGTCCACATAGCGCATCGTCACTTGCGACTTGGCGTCAGGGCGCAGGAAGGGCAGGCGACCGTCCTTGCGCAGCTGGGCCTGGCGTTCGACGAGGCGGTGCGCGTAATAGATGGGCGCGGGCATCAGCTCGGGCGTCTCGTCGCAGGCGTAGCCGAACATCAGGCCCTGGTCGCCAGCGCCGGTGTTCAGGTGGTCGTCGGACGCGTGGTCCACGCCCTGGGCGATGTCATTGGACTGCTTGTCGTACGCCACGAGCACGGCGCAACCCTTGTAGTCGATGCCGTAGTCGGTGTTGTCGTAGCCGATGCGCTTGATGGTGTCGCGCGCCACCTGGATGTAGTCCACATGCGCGTTGGTGGTGATCTCGCCCGCCAGCACCACGAGGCCGGTGTTGGTCAGCGTTTCAGCGGCGACGCGGCTGCGGGGGTCCTGTTTGAAGATTGCATCGAGAATCGCGTCCGAGATCTGGTCGGCCACCTTGTCGGGGTGGCCTTCGGAGACGGATTCCGAGGTAAAGAGAAAGTCGTTCGCCATTTGAATAAACTCCTGTGTTCCGGCATTTGGGGCGTTGCCCTCACCCCGAAGGAGATCTGGCGAACGCTTTAGCAGATTTTTTTAACGTCGCCCTGCAAGTTGCTCATTTAACTCAGCGACCCCGTTATTTTAATGCCAGTCGTCTTTCGATTCTTTTCCGTATTTCCACTGTGGTTGCTGCACATCATGGGCGCGGCCATGGGCTGGGTGGCGTTTGTGGCGTCTCCCACCTACCGGCGCCGGTTTCTCGCCAACTCAGCGCTGGCGGGCTATGCGTTTGGCGATGTGCGCGCCGCCGTGGCCCATGCGGGCCGCATGGTGGCCGAGCTGCCACGCCTTTGGATGGGCGCGACCATGCCCTGCGCACTCACGGGCGAAGCCTGTGTGGAGCAGGCCTATGCAGCCGGTCGCGGTATTGTTTTTCTAACCCCGCACCAGGGGTGTTTTGAACTGTCGGCACAGGCCGCTGCACGCCGCTGGAGTGCGGAGCGTGGCCCCATCACGGTGTTGTACCGCCCGGCACGCCAGGCCTGGCTGGCCAAGGTGATGGAGACCGCACGCAACCGCCCCGGCATGCTGGCCGTGCCCACCACGCTGGCGGGTGTGCGCCAGATGATCAAGGCCCTGCGCCGGGGCGAGGCCGTGGGCCTGCTGCCTGACCAGGTGCCGCCCGAGGGGCAGGGCCAGTGGGCACCTTTTTTTGGGCGCGACGCTTACACCATGACCCTGGCCGTGCGCCTGGCGCAACAGACCGGCGCGACCGTGGTGCTGGCGCGTTGCGAGCGTCTGCCATGGGGCCGTGGATATGTCACGCATTTCGAACCCTTGCCCCAGCCGCTGTCCGACCAGATGGACCAGGCCGTGCTGCAAATCAACCAAGCCATGGAACACCTCATTCGCCAATGCCCCGAGCAATATCTGTGGGGCTATGGCCGCTACAAGCAGCCGCGTGGCGAGGCTGCTCCGGCCGAGCCTGCCGCCGGAGGCGCCGCATGAAGGGCCTCACAGGGCGTTTGGGTGTGTGGTTCATGCGGGTGCTGGCGCTGCTGCCGCTGCCGGTGTTGCGCGGTATGGGCTGGCTGCTGGGACAGGTGGCCTTTGTGCTGGTGGCGCCCCGCCGCAGGGTGGCTTTGCGCAATCTGGCGCTGTGTTTTCCTGACTGGACCGAAGCGCGCTGCCGCGCCGTGGCGCGGGCCAGCTTTGTCGCGTTCTGCCAGACCTGGCTGGACCGCAGCTGGCTGTGGGCCGCGCCGCGCTCGGTGGTGGAGCAGCGTGTGCGTTTGACGGGTGCCGTGCACGAGCTGGAGGGCGACACGCCCACCATCTTGTTTGCGCCGCATTTCTACGGCATGGACGCGGGTGGCCTGGCCTTGCCGCTGCGCAGCGGCCGTGCGTTCACGTCCATCTTTGCCACCCACCCTGATCCGGCGGTGGATGCCTGGTTCATGGCTGGGCGCCAGCGTTTTGGCGATGTGCGCATGCTCAACCGTTCGGACGGCGTCAAACCCATCATCGCCAACCTGCGCAAGGGTGGCTTGCTGTACCTGCTGCCCGACATGGACTACGGCCGCAATGATTCGGTGTTTGTGCCGTTCTATGGCGTGACGGCAGCCACCATTCCGTCGCTGTCGCGGTTTGCGCGACTGGGTCGCGCCAAGGTGGTGGGTGTGTATTCGCGCATGACGCCCACCGGGTACGTGGCCGAGGTTTCGCCCGCTTGGGCCAACTACCCCACCGACGACGCTGAGGCCGACACGGCCCGTATGAACCGCGAGCTGCAGGCCGTGATCGACACCATGCCCGAGCAGTACTACTGGGTGCACAAGCGCTTCAAGACCCGCCCGGAGGGCGAGCCCTCCGTGTATTCCCGCTGAAATATCAGCAAAAATGGCCTGAAGCGCTAGTGCATCATGCGCTGATAGCTATTTTTTAGATAGCAAATAACGCTGCAGTTCCATGGCCACGCGCTCGGGGTGCTCGTGCACGACCCAGTGCGATGCCTGCTCCACCTGCTGCACCTGCAGCCGGGGGATCCAGCCGGGCAGGCCGTCCAGCAAGCCGGGCAGCAGGGCGGGGTCGTCCATGCCCCAGAGCACCAGCGTAGGCACATCCACCGTCAACATCGACTCGGGCAGGGTGATGGCCTGGGCGCCGGGGTCGCCCTCGCGGGGCGGGCGGATGGGGCTGGCCCGGTAGTAGTTGCAGGCACCGTGCAGCCCTTGCTGCCACACGGCGCGGTATTGGGCGCGCACCTCGTCGGTCAGCCATGCGGGGGCTGTGCCATCTGGGGCGTTGAAAAAGGCAAACAGGCGGCGGAAGTCGTCTTCGGCCAGCAGGGCCTCGGCATCGGGCCTGCACAAAAAATGCATGTACTGGCTGCCCGCCTGCTGGGCGGCGTTGTGCGACAGCTCGCGCACAAAGGCACCGGGGTGCGGTGAGTTGATGATGGCCAGGCGCTTCATCAGCTGTGGCTGCTGGTTGGCCAGGTTCCATGCCACGGCGCCGCCCCAGTCATGGGCCACCAGGCATTCCAGCGCACTGCCGGGGCATTCGTGGGCGATCAGCGCGACCAGGTCCTGCACCAGGTGCTTGGCGCGGTACGCATACACCGCCTGCGGGCTGCTGGACGGGCCAAACCCTCGCAGGTAGGGCGCCACGCAGCGGTAGCCGCCGTTCTCGGGGCGGGCAAAGTGCAGCAGCAGTTCGTCCCAGATGAAGGCCCCTTCGGGGAATCCGTGCAGGAACAACAGCACCGGGCGCCCGGGGATGCCGCTCACTCGGCAGTGCAGGGTGATTCCGTGGGGGAGGTCAACAAGGCAATCTTGGATCATGGTGCTATGCATTCTGTAGCTGCCAGCGCATGAAACGATTGCGCTTGCAGCTAGTTGGACTCCGATTCGCCGGTGGATGACGGCTGGGTGGGGCTGACGCTGTCAGCAGCCGCAGGGGGCTCTTCGGCGAGGGGCTTCACCGGGTGCGCCCACTGCCACAGCAGCTGGGCCACTTCATCCACCCCTTGCTTTTTGAGGGCCGAGAACATCTTCACCTCGCCGCCACCCGCGTGCAGTCGCGTAATCGACAGCACCTTGGCCTGTTCGGCGCGCGTGAGCTTGTCGGCCTTGGTCAGCACGATGAGGAACTTGAGGCCTTCCTCGACCCGGGGGCGCACCACTTCGAGCAGCGCCTCGTCCAGCTCGGTCAGGCCCAGGCGGGGGTCGCACAACAGCACGATGCCCGTGAGGCCGGGGCGGCTGACCAGGTAGTTCACCATCACCTGCTGCCAGCGCACCTTGTCCGAGCGCGACACGGCGGCATACCCATAGCCGGGCAGGTCGGCCAGCACGGCGTCCATCACCCCTTGTTTGCCCAGTGAGAACAGGTTGATGTGCTGGGTGCGTCCCGGCTTCTTGGAGGCAAATGCCAGCTGCTTTTGCTGGGTGAGGGTGTTGATGCAGGTGGATTTGCCCGCGTTGGAACGGCCCACGAAAGCGATTTCGGGCACGTCGATGGGCGGCAGGTGGTGCAGTTGCGCCGCGGTGGTCAGGAACCTGGCGGTGTGCATCCAGCCCATGGCGATTTTGGCGTCAGGTGCGGGCGGGAGAGAGCCAGCAACTGGCGCAGAGGGGGGTGTCGTCATGGGGAGTTGGGAGAGAAAGAACCATCATTGTAGAATCGCGAGGTTTTGCGCACATAAACACACACCCTCGATATGAAGTTGCTCGCCTCATTGCTGACGGCTGCCGCACTGGCAGCACCTGTTTTTTCGGCCTTTGCAGCGGGTGATGCACCCAAAGCGGCCAAGCCGGATCTCGTCAAGGGCGAGGCCAGCTTCACTGCGGTGTGTGCGGCCTGCCACGGCGCAGACGGCAACTCGGCCATCGCGGCCAACCCCAAGCTGTCGCAGCAACACCCCGAATACTTGGTCAAGCAACTGCAGGAATTCAAGTCCGGCAAGCGCAACAACGCCATCATGAAGGGCTTTGCCACGGCCCTGTCGGATGACGACATGCGCAACATCGCCTACTGGCTCACGTCCAAGCCCGCCAAGGCCGGCTTCGCCAAGGACAAGGACTTGGTGGCCATGGGTGAGCGCATCTACCGTGGCGGCATTGCCGACCGCCAGATCGCTGCTTGCGCTGGCTGCCACAGCCCCAATGGCGCTGGCATTCCTGCGCAATACCCCCGCCTGTCGGGCCAGCACGCCGACTACACGGTGTCGCAGCTGAACATGTTCCGCGACGGCTCGCGTGCCAACAGCATCCAGATGACCCAGGTGGCTGCCAAGCTCAATGACAAGGAAATCAAGGCCGTGGCGGACTACATCGCCGGCCTGCGCTGATTGATTGCTTGATATTTGTCATGACCCGGCTTGATTGACCGGGCGGCACGGAACCTACCGCCAATAACAACCCCAAAAAGGGCGGGTCCATCGCAGCGATGGTCCCGCCCTTTTTCTTTCGCGCTTCGCAGACACCGCTCCCACCCATGTCCGACAACACCCAGGGCCTTCGCATGAAGTCCGGCTCCCAGGCCCTGCGCGCCGGGGTCGAGCTGCTGTCTTCCATGCGCTTTGCCATCTCGCTGCTGACGGTGATCTGCATCGCCTCGGTCATCGGCACGGTGCTCAAGCAGCACGAACCGGCGGCCAACTACGTCAACCAGTTCGGTCCGTTCTGGGCCGAGTTGTTCGGCGCCATCCAGCTCAACGCGGTGTACAGCGCCTGGTGGTTTCTGCTGATCCTGGCGTTCCTGGTGATCAGCACCTCGCTGTGCATTGCCCGCAACACGCCCAAGATCCTGGTGGACCTCAAGGCCTACAAGGAAAACATCCGCGAGCAGAGCCTCAAGGCGTTTCACCACAAGGCGCAGGCCGATCTGCCCGAATCGGCCGAGGCCGAGGCACGCCGCATTGGCACACTGCTGACCGGTGGCGGGTGGAAGGTGCGCCTGCAGCAGCGCGACACAGCCGCAGGTCCAGGCACCGGCTGGATGGTGGCGGCCAAGGCTGGCGCCGCCAACAAGATTGGCTACATCGCAGCGCACAGCGCCATCGTGCTGGTGTGTGTGGGCGGCCTGCTGGATGGCGACCTCATCGTGCGTGCGCAGATGCTGCTGGGCGGCAAGTCGGTCTACACCGGGGGCGGGCTGATCGCCGATGTGAAGCCCGAGCACCGACTGTCCGAGCGCAACCCCACCTTCCGGGGCAACCTGCTCGTGGCAGAGGGCACACAGTCGAGCACCGCCATCCTGAGCCAGTCCGACGGCGTGTTGCTGCAGGACCTGCCGTTTGCGATCGAGCTCAAGAAGTTCATCGTGGAGCACTACTCCACCGGCATGCCCAAGCTGTTCGCCAGCGAGATCATCATCCACGACAAGGCCACGGGCGAGAAGACACCCGCGCGCGTCGAGGTGAACCACCCGGCCAGCTACAAGGGCATCGAGATTTACCAGTCGAGTTTTGACGACGGCGGCTCGCACCTCAAGCTGCGTGCTGTGCCCATGGTGGCAGGCGCCAAGGCATTCGACGTCGAGGGTGTGGTGGGCAACTCTACCCAGCTCACCAACAAGGGCGGCGGCTCCGGTAGCGACACGCTGACGCTGGAGTTCACGGCGCTGCGCACCATCAACGTCGAGAATTTTGGTGGGGCTGGCCCTGGCGTCAGCGGTGCAGACGTGCGCAAGGTGGACCTGCGCGAATCGGTGGAGTCGCGCCTGGGGGCAGCCAACAAGACCGTTACCAAAAAAGAACTGCGCAATGTGGGCCCCAGCGTGAGCTACAAGCTGCGTGATGCGGCTGGCCAGGCCCGCGAGTTCCATAACTACATGCTGCCGGTGGACACCGGCGACGGCGTGCCGGTGTTCCTGCTCGGTGTGCGCGAGTCTCCGGCAGAGCCCTTCCGTTACCTGAGGGTGCCGGCCGATGACAAGGGCAGTATGGATGGTTTCATGCGCATGAAGGCTGCGCTGGCGGACCCCCAGGCCCGGGAGCAGGCGGTGCGCCGCTATGTGTCTCAGGCCATGGATGCCTCGCGCCCGGAGCTGGCCGAGCAGCTGCAGCAGTCTGCCGTGCGTGCGCTGGCGCTTTTTGCGGGCAAGGGCATGGTCGATGGCAAGCCCACGGGCGGGCTGCAGGCCGTGTCGGACTTCATGGAAGCCAATGTGCCCGAGGCCGAGCGCGCGCGCGCAGGCGAGGTCTTGGTGCGCATTCTGAATGGCACGTTGTTCGAGCTGGCCCAGCTGTCGCGCCAGCGCGAGGGGCTTCCGCCATTGCCGCAGGACGAGCAGACCCGGGGTTTCATGACACAGGCCGTGCTCTCGCTCAGCGATGCGCAGATCTACCCTGCACCCCTGGCGTTTGAACTCAAGGACTTCACCCAGGTCCAGGCCAGCGTGTTCCAGGTGGCGCGAGCCCCTGGCAAGAATGTTGTCTATCTGGGCTGCGCCTTGCTGATCCTGGGCGTTTTTGCCATGCTCTACGTGCGCGAGCGGCGCGTGTGGGTCTGGGTGGCGCCGCAGGATGGCCGCACCCACGCCACCATGGCCCTGTCCACCAACCGCAAGACCATGGATGGCGACCAGGAGTTTGTCCAGCTCGCACAAAAACTGATCGGGGCATCGCCCCGCGAAGGCACCGCATGAACACCGCGACTTCTTCCTCGACCGTCACCACGATCACCCTGAACGAGGGGTTCTTCGCTCGCCGCAACTGGTTTGACTGGCTGTTTGCCGCCATCGTGGCCGTGGGGGCGTTGTATGCGCTGCAGCGCTACGGGGCCTTCATGGATGTCTACGAAAAAGGCATTTTGCTGGGCGCCATTCCGAGCACCATCTGGCTGGGCTGGTTCTGGCGCCCGCTGCGCGTTCTGATGCTGGTGGTGGCGGCCGTGGCGCTCATGGCCATTGGCCTGTACCAGCAAGACGGGGCAGGCAGCTTGGCGCGGGCCGACACAGTGTTCGGCCTCAAGTATTTCCTGTCTAGCCAGTCGGCCATCCTGTGGATGAGCATGCTGTTTTTCATCAGCACGGTGTTTTACTGGGTGGGCATGTTTTCGCGCGGTGAAGGCAAGACGATGAGCATGCTGGGCTCGCGCATTGCCTGGGTGGCGGTGGCGATGGCGCTCATCGGCACGCTGGTGCGCTGGTACGAAAGCTACCTGATCGGCCCGGACATCGGCCACATTCCGGTCAGCAACCTCTACGAAGTGTTCGTTCTGTTTTGCTGGATGACGGCCGCGTTCTATCTGTACTACGAGCAGCAGTACGACACGCGCGCGCTGGGTGGTTTTGTGATGCTGGTGGTCAGTGCTGCCGTGGGCTTTTTGCTCTGGTACACCGTGGTGCGCGAGGCGCATGAGATCCAGCCGCTGGTCCCCGCGCTCAAGAGCTGGTGGATGAAGCTGCACGTGCCTGCCAATTTCATCGGCTATGGCACGTTTGCGCTGTCGGCCATGGTTGCGTTTGCCTACCTGATCAAGCAGCAGGCCACCGAAACCCGTTGGTACAAGCTGGCGCCGCTGTGGCTGCTGGGCGTGGTGCTGTGTTTCGAGCCCATCGTGTTCCGCCAGGGGGCGACGGAAAACGGCGGCAGCTACTGGATGGTGTACTTTGGCGTTTCGGCCTTCATCGTTGCGGGCATTCTGCTGGGCCGCAAGCGCATCGCGGCGCGTCTGCCCTCGTTCGAGATTCTGGATGACGTGATGTACAAGTCCATTGCGGTGGGCTTTGCGTTCTTCACCATCGCCACGGTGCTGGGTGCGCTGTGGGCCGCCGAGGCCTGGGGCGGCTACTGGAGCTGGGACCCCAAGGAAACCTGGGCCCTGATCGTCTGGCTCAACTACGCGGCGTGGCTGCACATGCGGCTCATGAAGGGCTTGCGCGGTACCGTGTCCGCTTGGTGGGCGCTGGTGGGCCTGGCGGTGACAACGTTCGCGTTCCTGGGCGTCAATATGTTCCTGAGCGGCCTGCACAGCTACGGCACGCTGTGATGATTGAAGGCCTGCTAACGACTCCCCGCGAGATTGTTGGCAGGCGCGGCAGGCATGTCGGGCATTCGGTGGCGCGCAACAACTATTGCGTCTTCGGTGTAACCTGAGCGGTCCAGGGAACGAACTAACAGTTGTTCTGCTCTACCGCTGCAGCTGTCTCACCCCACATCACCGGAGCCACCATGCTGATCCCCTCGCGCGATTCGGGTTTTCACCACCCACATTCCTCCGAAATCACCCCCCGCTCGGTCTATGAAGACCGCCGCCAGATGCTCAAGCTGATGGCGGGTGGCGCCGCAGGTGCTGCAATGGCGGCCTGGGCGGGCCGTGAGGCCCTGGCGCAGCAGGTGGCAATCACGCGTCCCGGCAAGCTGGCGCCTTTGGCGGGCGCCAAGTCGGCGGTAGCAGGTGCGGTTTCCATGGAGAAGCTCACGGACTACAAGGACGCGAGCACCTACAACAACTTCTACGAATTTGGCACCGACAAGGCCGACCCCGCCCGCAATGCGCACACCCTCAAGACCAGTCCGTGGACGGTGGAGGTCGAGGGCCTGGTCAAGAAGCCCGGCAAATACGGCATTGAAGACCTGATCAAGCTCAGCGCGCAGGAAGAACGCATCTACCGCTTGCGGTGTGTGGAGGGCTGGTCCATGGTCATCCCGTGGGTGGGGTACTCGCTGGCCGAGCTGATCAAGCGGGTGGAGCCCCAGGGCAGCGCCAAGTACGTCGAGTTCGTGACCCTGGCCGACAAGGCCACGATGCCATTCGTCGGCTCGCGCGTGCTGGACTGGCCTTATGTGGAAGGCCTGCGCATGGACGAAGCCATGCACCCTCTGACCTTGCTGGCCTTTGGCATGTACGGCGAGGTGCTGCCCAACCAGAACGGTGCACCGGTGCGTCTGGTGGTGCCATGGAAGTACGGCTTCAAGAGCGCCAAGAGCATTGTGAAGATCCGCTTTGTCGAAAAGGAACCAGGCACCGCGTGGAACAAGGCGGCCCAGCAGGAGTACGGGTTCTATTCCAACGTGAACCCCAATGTGGACCACCCCCGCTGGACCCAGGCGACCGAGCGACGCATTGGCGAAGACGGCTTGTTTGCCAAGAAGCGCAAGACGCTGATGTTCAACGGCTACGAAGCCCAGGTTGGCCAGCTTTACGCCGGCATGGACCTCAAGAAGTTCTACTGATGGCCCTGGTCTCGGCGCCATCGTTGGCGGTGTATGAGGCTGTGGTCTTCTCTTGATCGCGATGCGAAAACTACTGCTCCACCCCGTCACCAAGCCGGCGGTGTTTGTGTTGTGCCTGTTGCCGCTGGCATGGCTGGTCTATGCGGCGGTGGCGAACCAGCTGGGTGCCAACCCTGCGGAGGCATTGATCCGGGCAACGGGTGACTGGACGCTGCGGGCGCTCTGCCTGGTGCTTGCCGTCACTCCAATGCGCGTCAT
Organism: Acidovorax sp. GW460-11-11-14-LB4; assembly: GCF_059423685.1. Taxonomy (NCBI): domain Bacteria; kingdom Pseudomonadati; phylum Pseudomonadota; class Betaproteobacteria; order Burkholderiales; family Comamonadaceae; genus Acidovorax; species Acidovorax sp. GW460-11-11-14-LB4. The sequence continues at coordinate 14,411 of NZ_JBWKYJ010000077.1, forward strand.
CACCTCCACTCCTCAGCTGGCTCGGTTTCGGCGCATGCTGGGGCTGTTCGTGTTTTTCTACGGCGTGCTGCACCTGCTGAGCTACAGCTGGTTCGACATGGGTTTTGACATCCCGGACATCCTGCACGACGTCGCCAAGCGGCCATTCATTCTGGTGGGTACATTGGCCCTGGTGCTGCTGGCCCTGCTGGCCGCCACGTCATTCAATCGTGCGATCAAGGCACTGGGTGGCAAACGCTGGCAGGCGCTGCACCGCACCGTGTATGCGGTGGCAGGGTTGGCGGTGCTGCACTTTTTCTGGATGCGTGCTGGCAAGAACAACTTTGGCGAAGTGGCGGTCTACGCCGGCATCCTCGGCGCGCTGCTGGGCTGGCGGTTCTGGCAACGACTGCGCAAGCGGTCGGCCACACCGGCAGGTGCTGCGGCAAGACGGACAGCCGCAGGACCGTCTTGAGATTGACTACTACCAAATTGATAGCTGTCAGCGCATATTTTCAATGCGCTAGCAGCCGATTTGGCTGATTTTTAACCGTTGACTGCCCGCAGCGCTGGGCGCATTTGCCGGGTCACCGGGTCGATGTACCCGGTGGGAATCTGGTAGGCGCGGTCATCGAACAGGTCAATGCCACACATCAGGTTCTCGATCCATTCAAAGAAGTCGTTGATGGCTTCCTTGCCCATTATGGGAGCGCCGTGCTGCGGCACCAGCATGGCAATGTCGAGCTGCCGGGCCATGCGTGCCCACAGGCGCAGGATCTTGTTGGACACCATGTAGCGGCGGTGGAAGCCCTCCATGCGCGGGATGTGCGCCTTGAGGTCGGTCACCGGGACACGGGCCTCGGCCCCCGACATCATGGACACCCCCAGGTCGCCCGTGAACAGGATGCGGCTGACCGGATCGTAGAAGTGGAAGTTGCCTTCGGAGTGCATGAAGTGCGCGGGTAGCAGCACCAGCTCATTGCGTCCCAGGGGCAGGTGGCCGCCGCCGTCCGGCACACCGATCACCCGGTTTTCTGTCTTGCCCACCTTGGTGAAGTGCGGCGCAAAGCGCTCCCAGACGCGCGAGATCACCAGGTTGGCCTTGGTGCTGGTCATCCAGCGGTCCAGCGAGGCGATGATGTCTGGGTCTGCGTGCGAAGCGATCAGGTACGACAGCTTGTGCGGCGGGAAATGTTTGGTCATCCCCATGAACAGCTCGTTGAACGCGAGATTACCGCCCGGGTCGATGATGGCGCCGGTGTCGTCGTCCACGATCAAGAACTGATTGGCCTGCACGGCCTGTCCATCCTCCTCAATGAGGTCGGTGAACATCAGGCAAGCATGATTTTTGTCGCGGTAGAGTTCCAGGGCCATGGCCATCCTGCGGTGCAATAAAGCGCAGACTGTACGAGTACCCCTAAGCTTTGTGCTTGATGGAAATCAAGCGAAACCGCATTGCCTGGCCATCCTGCGCAGGCGATCGAATGTTTCAGCGTGGCTGCGAGGCGCTGGCTGCGGGCGACGGCGCAGTGTTGGTGTCGTTGCCCGGCGTCAGGGTTTGCGGCAGCGTGGCACGCTGGCTTGCTGCAGGGCCCGTCGGCAGATACAACGGCCCCCGCTGGCCGCAACCGGAAAGGGCTGCCGCACTGGCAGCAAGGACAAGCGTCCTGACTAGAGTTTGGGGAGCTTTCAACATGCGCAAATTGTACTTTTCGATGGTTGAAAATTTGTGCGAATTTAGAATGTGGCTAGCAGCGATTAACATGGCAACCATCACTGTTTACTGCGTATAAGCCGATGAGCTTCTTCTCGGTCTGAATGGGCACGGTCTTTATCCCCCTTCTCCTTCCACGTAAAAGAGCGTGTCAAATAGCCATCAGGCGATTCAGGGTTCTGCCTGATGTATTCATCTAAATCAGCCAACGCCTTGTCATAATTGCCTTTCCCAAGCCAAGCCAAAGCACGCCCTTTCAACGCATAAGAGTTTCGCGGAATTTTGTTCAGGGATCGATCAAAATCCTCTATTGCATTGTCATATTGCATTAATTTATTAAATAAATAGCCTCTATTTGAGCGCGCCAGCGGGAAGTCCGGCCAAATATTAATTGCTGCATTAAGGTCGGAAAGCTTATCGTCCACGCTTTCCCTTAGCATGGCGCGGTTTAAGTACGCTTGATGGTATTTTGGATTGATTTGTATTGCCTTGCTGTAATCTGCTATGGCGTCATTTTTGCGATTTAATGTGGTAAGAACTGTGCCGCGACTGAAATAATGAATTGAGTTCATTGGGCTAAGTCTGATGGCATTATCGTAGTCTGACAAAGATTTTTCCCAATTTCCAAGTTCTGCATGCCAATGAGCTCGATTGCTGAATATCGAAGATTCACTTGGGTCTAGCTCGATCGCACGGTTGAAATCTTTTAATGCACTCTCTATATCGCCAAGAAGAGCCAGAGACACTGCGCGACCGTTGTACCCATACTGATATGTTGAATCTATTGCGATTGCGGATTCATATTCGGTGATCGCTTTTTCATACAAACCGCTGTCCTTATATTTGCCTCCTTTTATTGCGTGAATGCGCGCACGGCTGCGAATAGTTAGTTGCTCTTCTTTAAGGGCTTCTGTGCAAACCGCTATGACGTGCTCAAGAGAACCCCTGGTTTTATCGCAGCGGTCGTAAGCAATATCGCTAGGGCTTTGGGCGTTTGCTGTGAACGAAAAGAGTAGTGATGAACAAACAAAAATAAATGGGCGCATGTTGCGAATGATATGTGGGTTAAATGATGCTAATGCCAACATAAATTTTATTGTTCGATTATCATTGATTTCATAACAAAGCTAAGAAAAATCAAGAGGCTCCACCTTTTGACCCGGATGACCTGACCCTAGTTAGATACGGAGCATCGGGCCGTATCACACGATAGATCGCGCACTTGACGGTGCCAAGACCAACGCCCCACACATCGGCCAGCTCGTCCATAGTGCATGCGCCGGAGAGATACATAGAAACCACCTGCGCCTCGTCCTCTGCGGACAGCGCACGCCTACGACCCCAACGCTTGCCGCGCGCCCGTGCTGCAGCCTGACCAGCCATGACACGCTCCCGAATCATGGAGCGCTCGAGTTGAGCGACAGCGCCCAAAACCTGAAATGTGAACTCACCAAATGGACTGGTGGTATCCAGTGGCTCCGTGAGGCTACGAATACAAGAACCGGCAGCCTTCAAACGCCCTTGAATGGCAAGCAAATCCGGAAGACTACGCACGACCCTATCGAGCTTCCAAACGACGAGGGTATCGCCACGACCAAGAGAAGCCAACGCCTTTTGCAATTGAGGACGAGGACCGACGCCGGAGCCGGACTCAGTAAAGACCCGATGGACACCATGCGCGGCAAGCGCATCACGCTGCAAAGCAGTGTCCTGATCTTGTGTACTCACTCGCGCATACCCAACAAGCATTCAACCTCCTTTGTTTTGGACCGGGAACGAAACGCCAAAACTTAACGGCAATACCTACGCCCCGATCGGCTAATAAACAGGGCTGTGCTAACTTTGAGCCATGAACACAAAAGCACTGGAAGAGGCACTGCAGCGCCAAGCAATCTTTGAATTAGCCATCGCGCTGATAGTGCTGATAGCACTGTTTTGGGCAACTTACTGGGTCATCAAAGCCGGTGTACGTGACGGCATCATCGAAGCTGGACCAAGGGCTCGTACGCACGAAAAACCGGCGGCGCCACCCGGCTACCGGTGGGCACTCGTCAAAGAGACAGCGCACACAGAAGATATCCGTGCAGACTGACTCATTGCGTCAGGCTTGATCGCACCTGAGCATTCCGTGCAGCAAGACCCTGCATGTATTGGCTTTGGGGCGGCTCAGAAGGCGCAGCAGGCATTGGGACTGGCACGGTGCGCACCGGCTCTGCTTGCGCCACTTGCTGGGCCATCTGTGAAGGGTTGCGAGGCTGCTGTATGTCAGCCGGAGGTGCAGACTTCCAATCCATGAAGAAGCCGCGTTTTACGACCTGCAGACAGGTTTGCATGCTGACCTGCATCAGCGTGGCCTGCTGGGTGTAGCACTCGCATCGAGAGCCCATGTGAACGCAGGCGGCAGGGTATGGAGCGACAGATGGCGCAGTAACTTGATCGTAGGCGGGCGCAGTGTGCGGGAAGTCTTTCAGGCGAGGTGTTCGAGCCGCGAGGTATTCGTCCACGCTTGCAGGCTCTGCGCTGTTGCGGCCGCTGGGGCCGGTGGCCTGCGTGGCGGGTTTGGCAGCCGAAGGCACGGACGGTAACGATGACGCGACACCAGAGCCGCCGCCCTTCATGGTCATGCTGTAGAGCTGATGGCCGACGAAGCCGACGCAGCCAAGCGCAAGAACCAGCGCGCCGACACCCTTCCAGACCTTGAGCGGTATGCCGGTTTTGCGGGTATCCATGCTGGTGGACGTGTACCAATCGAAAGCCTCACGCGGCCACTTCCGGCTGGTGACTTCGCCGTTTTTGCCTGAGCCGTCTTTTTGCGGCTGGTCGTTCACCGCAGACCACTTCAATTCGTTGCTCGCATCGCCCAGCATCGACGCCTTGAAGTGACGATGCCACGCAGGCGCAGAGATCAAGCGACGGACGAAGCTATCGATGTTGAGCGGATGCTGAGTGATGAAGAAGAAATCAAAGCCGCGCTTGCGGTTGTCCTCCGCCAAGGCTCCAATCCACGCGGGCGGCTGACCTGTAGCGCGCGTTGGCATGACCTTTTGGCACTCGTCCACGATGCAAATGGAGCCATCGGGCAATGACTGCCACTGGCTAGGCTCGAATTCCTGCCAGCCGAAATCGAGCAAGGGTTGCTTCGCAGAGAAGCCCCAGAAGAACACAGGGCGACCGGTCTTCACCTGAAGCTCGCGAACATCCCAGATGGTCATGAGCGTTTTGCCTGCCCCGTTTCCGCCCGTAGTCAGGTACAGGTAGCCGAGCTGGTAGCGAAGGGAGCGCATCATTTGAGAACCCACCGCTTGACGGTGCCACCAGTAAGGCCCTGCAGTGTCATGCGCGCAGCAAGGGCGCTCAGCAGGATAGAGAGGAACTCACCGACACCCATGCTCGACAGCATGCCGACAACCTCAACGGGAAGCGCAGAGAGGGCTGATACAGCGTTGGACTTCGCCCAGGTGAGCGTGGTAGACACGCCAGTGAACGTTACGACACTCATGCCGAGAGCAATCAGCACACGGCCTACCAGTGTCCCGGCTATGTTGATTAGCGCCCCCATGAGCGCTGCGATGAATGCTGGCATGGACTACTTCCCCCTATAACGGATCAAAACCCATAGGAGCGCACCGAGAGCAATCAGCGGAATACGTGCTGGCATGGCCTACCCCCTAAAGACAATGAGAACCCACAAGAGCGCACCGAAAGCAAGCAGCGCAAGGCGGAGCGTTGCAAGGTGCGGGCATATCTGACTGATGGGCAACGACACGGTCTGCCCGAGCACGTCCACAGGCAGATCAGATATGCAGGTGCCGGGGCCGAGAGCGTTAGAAGAGTCGTACATGCTCTGGCCGAAAGCGATGGTTTCATTGCCCGGAAGGTCGCCCGTCCGCTTGCCAGTTTTCGACTTCTCAGCGTCATAGAGCTGTGATTCCGGCGTCTGGTCGTCGAACAGCTTGCAGGCCCTGCGGTGTTGTTCCTGAGCCATTGCGCACTGAATGGCGTCGCCTTCGCAGGTGAAGCCGCCACCGCAAGAACCACCGAACGATGAGCCGTCTTCCTTGCCGTCTTTACAAAGCTTTGAAGAGGGGTTTTCTTGGCAGAAACCGGGCTTTGAGGTGGTAGACGTTGACGTGGTGGTGGTGGTTGTCGTCGCGCCGGTACTGTTGTTACGGCGAGTCGTCGTGGTGGTGGTTGTCGTGGTGCACTTGTCGCCCTCGCAGTTGGTGGAGCGATCAACACGGCGTGTCGTGGTCTCAGTGCCGTCGTTCGTCTCAGTCTCGTTTGACCCACCATCAGCACCGCTGTCGGGCACCTTGTTTATGCAGACCTCAACGCCGTTGACGGTGCCTGTGTAGCCATTGGGGCACTTCTCTTTGGGTGGAACTGGCTTAGGCTGCTCACCCGGGCCAAGGTTGCAGCTTTGATCCACGGTGTTGCCGTCGCTGGCGAAATCAAACTTACCCTCCGATACGTACTGAGGGGATGCATCTGTGCCGTAGCCCATGGATATCTCAAGGTCAAATGTGACCTTGCAGCCCTTGCCGGAACCGATTCCATAACCTGAGCCGATATCAGTGCAGAACTGCGTACCGTGAGCTATCTTGCCCTGCAACCGCTGGGTGGTAACAAGCTGACCACCGGGCAAGACGTTTTGCAAGCTCCAATTCCAGCAAGCCGTGCGGTTGTTATTGCGCAGCTCACAAGCACCATTGATTTCGTCGTAGCCAGTGTTACAGGTGCAGGAGCCGCCAGAGAGAGAGGAATTAGCGGGACAGGCTGAACCTGCAGCGGTTGGGCTTTGAATCAAGGTGTTGTAAGTACCCTGATCGTTGCAATACGACCCGACTTTGTAGAGGTCAAACTGTTGCGGTGTGACGTTGCGCGCTTGCCATGTGGCGGGCTTATCGAGCGAAGGGCCACCGCATGCAAACTTGGGATCGTAGGCCTGCCACCACGCAACAAGGCCGGAAGGAGTGTCCACCCTGTTGAGGCTGTCACGGTACTGGACCACAGGGGTGATGGCAGCAGAGGCATGCAGCGAGAAGCACGCAAGCAGCACAAAAGCAATCAGGCGGAAAACATGAGCCATGCAGCCCCCAGTAATGCAACGATGACCCACAGGCCCATGACAACCCCTTGACGATGCGCACACCACGTGCACATGGGCAAAGGCCCCGGGTCTGCAGCCCCGAGGACAAACACGGGTTAGCGTGCGGCGCCGCGAATCCAGCGGAAAACGCTGACGGTCACGGAGACCAGCAGGCGGGCATTGCCGATCAGAGCGATCGTGGCCATGGTGCCGAGGATGTAGGCCACGGCCTCGGTCACATCGGGCTGGGTGGGCGCGGTTTGCGCAAAGGCTGGTGCGGAGGCCAGCGCCATGACAGCGGCACCGGCAGCAACGCGCTTACCGTTCTTGACATAGCGGGCACCGGCTTGTTTTGCACGGAGGAACAGAGACATGGGTTACTCACTTTCTTTCGTTGAAGAACCATCGACAAAAACGGCCCGGTGGAGCTCGCGAAATGCGAGACCAACGGCCCATACCGCCACGATGGCAATGGCGATTGATGCCCCCTCTTCAAGCGTGAGGTTGAAGGGGGGGACTGATAGCTGATGCACCACCGTGACCGTGCAGGCGGTGGCGCATTCGATGACTGTTGGGTCAGCCACGTGGCATGGCCCGAAGAATTGCCTGCTGGC
>NZ_JBWKYJ010000078.1:0-21618 GCF_059423685.1 Acidovorax sp. GW460-11-11-14-LB4
CCCCCGCAATTTCTTCCAGTTGCCCGCCCCCCACGCGCACCTTGGCCCGTGCCGCGCGCATGCCGGTGATGGCAAAGCGGTGCGCCTCATCGCGGATCTGCGCCACCAGCATCAGCGCGGCCGAATCCTTGCCTAGGTAGACCTTGTCGCGCCCGTCGGCAAACACCAGCTCTTCCAGGCCCACCTTGCGGCCCTCGCCCTTCTCGACCCCCACGATGCGGGTCAGGTCCAGCCCCAGAGCAGTGAACACCTCGCGCGCCACGCCCACCTGGCCCTTGCCGCCGTCGATGAGCACTAGGTCAGGCAAACGCGCCTGGCCCTTGGGCCGGGCCGCTGCCTGCGCCTCGGGGGACTTTGCGTAGTCAATCCCGCCCTCCTCGCGCTGCGCCTCCACCACCTTGCTGTAACGGCGCGTGAGCACCTGGCGCATGGCGGCGTAGTCGTCGCCGCCGATGATGCCCTCGATCTTGTAGCGGCGGTATTCGCTGCTCTGCATCTTGTGGTGGTGGAACACCACACACGATGCCTGGGTAGATTCGCCCGCCGTGTGCGAGATGTCGAAACACTCGATGGTGAGCTGATCCAGGTCTTCGGGCGGCAAATCCAGCGCCTCAGCCAGGGCGCGGGTGCGGGCCTGCTGCGAGCCCTCTTCGGCCAACAGGCGGGCGAGTTGCAGGTCGGCGTTCTTCTGCGCCATATCCAGCCAGGCGCGGCGCTGTTCGCGGGGCTGGTGGATGGCGTTCACACGCAGGCCACTTTGTTCGGTCAGCGCATCGAGCAAGGCTTTTTCCACGGGCACGCTGGTCACCAGCAGCGGGGGCACGGGCACACCGATGTAGTGCTGGGCGATGAAGGCTTCGAGCACCAGCACCTCCACGGGCCGGGCAGGCGGCACTGGCGCGGCGCCCTCCCCTTCAACGCACTCGGCGGCGTCAGCCCCCTCACCGTCCTCCTCCGCATACACCGCCGCAGCGTCTTCGACATGCACGGGAAAGTACGGCCGGTCTCCCAGGTGGCGGCCACCGCGCACCATGGCGAGGTTCACGCAGGCACGACCGCCTTGCACGCGCACTGCCAGGATGTCCACATCCTTGTCATCCACCGTCTCGATGGACTGCTGGTGCAGCACGCGCGACAGCGCCTGGATCTGGTTGCGCACCTCGGCAGCCTGCTCAAACTCCAGCTTGTCCGAATGCGCCATCATCCGCGCCTCCAGCGCCTGCAGTAGCTCCTGCGTTTCGCCACGCAGCAGCGCCTCGGCGTGCTGCACGTCAGCCGCATAGGCCTCGGGCGAGATCAAGTCCACGCAGGGCCCGGTGCAGCGCTTGATCTGGTACAGCAGGCAGGGCCGCGTGCGGTTGGCAAACACCGTGTCTTCGCAGGTGCGCAGCCGGAACACCTTTTGCAGCAGCTGAATGGTTTCCTTCACCGCCCAGGCGCTGGGGTACGGGCCAAAGTAGCGGTGCTTCTTGTCCACCGCGCCCCGGTAGTAGGCCATGCGCGGAAACACCTGGCCCGGCGCATCGCTCCGCTTCTGGGCGCCCGGTGTGCCGGTGATCTTGAGGTAGGGATAGCTCTTGTCGTCGCGGAACAGGATGTTGAACTTGGGGTTCAACGTCTTGATGAGGTTGTTTTCCAGCAGCAGCGCCTCGGCCTCGGAGCGCACCACCGTGGTCTCCATGCGCACGATCTTGCTGACCATGTGGCCGATGCGGGTGCCGCCATGGTTCTTCTGGAAGTAGCTGGACACCCGGCGCTTGAGGTTGAGCGCCTTGCCCACGTATAGCAGCGCATCCTGCGCGTCGAAATAACGGTACACACCCGGCAACGCGGGCAGCGCAGCCACCTGCGCCAGGAGTTCTTCGGAATGCACATCAGACATGGCGCGTATTGTGGCCCCGTGCGCAGCCTGCCTTGTTCACTATCAAAAAATAGCTACCAGCGCATATTCAACCAGCGCTTGCAGCCATTTTGATCAAAAAATCACCGTACCCCGGTCACTCCGCCTCGATCTTCGAGGTCTTCACCACCTGCGCCCAGTTGGCCAGATCAGCCTTCACCTTGTCACCCAACTGCGCCGGGGTCTGGTAGTCGGCCGTGGCGCCCTGCTCCTGCGCCTTTTGCTGGAAGGCCGCGTTCTGCACCACGGTGCGGATGTCGGCCGTCAGCTTGTCCACCACGGCCTTGGGCACGGCGGCGGGGGCAAACACCGCAAACCATGAGGTGGCATCGACCTTGGGGTAGCCCGCCTCGGCCGTGGTGGGCACATCAGGCAGGCTGGGCAGGCGCTGCTTGCCCGTCACGGCCAGCACGCGCAGCTTGCCGCTGGCGATGTGGGGCATGAACGGTGGTGCAGTGCCAAAGGTCAGGTCCACCTGGCCGCCCAGCAGGTCCTGCAGCGCTGGGCCCGTGCCTTTGTAGGGCACGTGGACCATCTTGATGGCGCCTTGCTGCTCCAGCATGGCACCGGTCACGTGCTGCAGCGAGCCGTTGCCCGACGAGGCGTAGTTGAGCTTGCCGGGATTGGCCTTGGCGTAGGCGATCAGCTCGGGCAGCGTTTTCACCGGCAGGTCGGCACGCACCACGATGATCTGCGGGGCCGAGATCACGTTGGCCACGGGTTGGAAGTCACCCTGCTCCCACTGCTTTTGTTTGGTGATGTGGGGCGAGATGACGTGGTAGCCCGAGTACTGCATGAGCAGCGTGTAGCCATCGGCCTCGGCCCGCTTGACAGCGCTGGCCGCAATGTTGCCGTTGCCCCCGCCCTTGTTGTCTGCGATGACCGACTGGCCCAGCACCGGCGCCAGGGCCTGCGCGAGCATGCGGGCCGACAGGTCGGTGGTGCCGCCTGCGGCGGTGGGCACCACCAGGGTCACGTTCTTGGAGGGGTAGGCGCCCTGCGCCGCTGCGTGGCCGATAAAGCCCGTGGCCAGAGCGGCGAGGGCCAGGGTGGTGAACTGCTTGCGCGTGGTTTTCATGAAAGCGATGTCTCCGTTGTCGTTGTTGTGAAAGGTTTGAATCTCAAAAATGCAGCAGGGCTAGACAACTCCTGATGGCTCAATCCACCGTGGCGCCCGTGTCCTTGACGACGCGGCTCCACTTGGGCAGGTCGGACTGCACCAGCGCGGCCAGCTGCGCTGCCGTGCCCTTGAAGGGCTCGCAGCCCACGGTGGCCAGCTTGTCCACCACGTCCTTGTGCTCCAGCGCGCGCGCCACCTCGGCCTGCAGCTGCGCCACGATGGGCGCGGGCGTGCCAGCCGGGGCAAACAGCGCATACCAGGGCGCCTGGCCAAAGCCCTTGATCGTCTCGCCGATGGTGGGCGCATCGGGCAGCGCGGCCACACGCTTTTCATTGACCACACCCAGCACCTTGAGCTTGCCTGCCTTGATGAACGCAATGGCCGACGGCAGGCTTTGCACCGACAGCGGCACTTGCCCGCCCACCACGTCGGTGGCGGCTGCCGCCGAACCCTTGTACGGAATGTGCTGCAGCTGGATGCCCGCCGCCTTTTGCAGCATCTCGCCAATCAGGTGGTTCAGCGTGCCGTTGCCTGCAGAGGCAATCGCATATTTGCCCGGGTTGGCCTTGGCCAGGGCGACCATCTCGGCCACGGTGTTGGCCGGGAAGGACGGATGCGCCACCAGCACATAGCCCGCCGTGGCCACGGGCGCCACGGGTGCAAAGTCCTTCACTGGGTCAAAGCCCGGGTTCTTGTACAGCGCAGGGCCAATCACATGGGCGCTGTCGGCCGTCAGCAGCAGGGTGTAGCCATCGTTGCGCGCACGGGCCGTGGCGCCGGTGGCCAGCGTGCCGCCCGCGCCAGGGCGGTTGTCCACAATCACGCTCTGGCCCAGCTGCTCGCTGAGTTTTTGCGCCACCACGCGCGCAATGGCGTCGTTGGCGCCACCCGCAGCCTGGGGCACCACCACGGTGATGGGCTTGGAGGGGTATTTGTCCTGAGCGCCCGCTGCCAAAGCAGCGGAGCACAGCACGGCCGCCGTGAAAACGCGGCGGGACAGTGGGGCGGGGAAGGTCATGGCTTTTGTCTCCTGGTGTTATGTATGAATGCAGGCTCGCCCGCGCTCAGCGGGCCAGCGCTCTTTCACGGATCGCCTCGAAATCGGCAGGCACAGGGTGCAGCGCTAGGCGCGGACCCGCCTTGGCAATCTGGCTGGGGATATCGTGGCCGATCAACGCAGGCAGTTGCTGCGCCGCCGCCACCAGTTGTGCCAAGTCCACCCGGGTGTCATAGCCCATCAGCGCCAGCGCATGCACGATCTCTTCGCTGCACACATTGCCGCTGGCGCCCGGCGCATAGGGACAGCCGCCCAAACCGCCCAGCGAGGCATCGAACCGATCCGCACCTGCGCCAATGGCCGCCAGCACATTGGCCAGCCCCATGCCGCGCGTGTTGTGGAAATGCAGGGTGAACTCCACGCCCGGCCAGCGCGCGCGGGCTGCCGCGGTGAGCTGGTGCACCTGCGTGGGGTAGGCCATGCCCGTGGTATCGCACAGCGTGATGCCACGCGCGCCCAGGTCCACAAAGCGCTGCACCCAGCCGAACACATCGGCCTGGGCCACATCGCCCTCCATGGGGCAGCCGAACACGCAGGACAGCGACACATTCACCGCCACGTTGGCACCCTGCGCCAGGGCCACCACCTGCGCCAGCGCCGCGAACGACTGTTCCTGCGTCATGCGCAGGTTGGCCAGGTTGTGCGTGGCACTCACCGACATGACGAGGTTCAGCTCATCCGTGCGCGACTCGATGGCGCGCTCGGCGCCGCGCAGGTTGGGCACCAGGGCGGTGTAGACCGTGCCGGGGCGGCGCGTGATCTCGCGCATCACGATCTCGGCGTCTTTGAGCGCAGGGATGGCCGTGGGCGAGGTGAACGAAGTGACCTCGATCTTGGCCAGGCCCGCCGCCGACAGCGCATTGCACAGCGCGATCTTGTCGGCCGTGGGCACAAAGGCCTTTTCCATCTGCAGGCCGTCGCGCAAGCCGACTTCCTGCATATGGATGCGGCGGCCTGCGCCCTGCCACACCGTGTTGGATGCACTCATTGAATCACCCCCTTGCTGCGCAGCAGCGCAATCTGTTCGGCCGTGAGGCCTGCCTCGGCCAGCACCGCATCGGTGTCGTCGCCCAGGTGCGGCGCGCTGCTGCGGATGCTGCCCGGCGTGGCCGAGAGCTTGGGCACGATGCCGGGCACTTCCACGCTGTAGCCGTCGCGCGTCTGTTGCGTCAGCAGCATGTCGCGGGCGCGGTAGTGCGGGTCTTCGGCAATGTCTTTGGCGGTGTAGACCTTGCCCGCAGGCACGCGGGCAGCGCCCAATGCATCCAGCACCTGCTGCACAGTGCGCTGCGCGCTCCAGGCGCCAATCGCCGCGTCAATCTCTTCCACCCGCGCCACGCGGCCGGTGTTGTGGGCTAGGTCGGGTGCGGCGCCCAGGTCCGGCCGGCCGATGGCGTCCATCAGGCGCTTAAAGATGCTGTCGCCATTGCCCGCCACCAGCACCCAGCCGTCCTGGCAGGGGTAGGCATTGCTCGGTGCAATGCCCGGCAGCGCGCTGCCTGCGGCCTCGCGCACGGCGCCGAAGGCGCTGTATTCGGGGATCAGGCTTTCCATCACGTTGAACACCGCCTCGTGCAGCGCCACGTCAATCACCTGGCCCTGGCCGCCGTTGACCTTGCGGTGGTACAGCGCCGTGAGCACGCCGATGGTGCCGTGCAGCGCCGCCAGCGTGTCGCCAATCGACACACCGACGCGCACCGGCACGCGGCCGGGCTCGCCCGTCAGGTGGCGCAGGCCGCCCATGGCTTCGCCGATGGCACCAAAGCCTGGCAGGTCGCGGTAGGGCCCCGTCTGGCCGTAGCCAGAGATGCGCAGCATCACGAGGCCGGGGTTGAGTTGGTGCAGCTCCTCGGGCGACATGCCCCAGCCTTCCAGCGTGCCGGGGCGGAAGTTCTCGACCAGCACATCGGCTTCTGCAATCAGCTGGCGAGCGATGTCCTGCCCCTCCTTTTGCCGCAGGTCCAGCGCCACCGAGCGCTTGTTGCGCGACTGCACCTGCCACCAGACAGAAGTGCCTTCCTTGATCAGGCGCCAGTTGCGCAGCGGGTCGCCGCCCGACGCACCGGGTCGGCCCGGGTCCGCGGGGGCTTCGATCTTGATCACATCGGCGCCAAACTCGCCCAGCGTTTTGCCGCAGAAAGGCCCGGCAATGAGCTGGCCCATTTCGATGACGCGCACGCCTTGCAACGCGGCGGGGGAAGCAATGGAATCCATGGGTGGGGTTATCTCCTGCGGCCAGCCCCACGCCGGGGCGGCTCGGGGCGAATGATGCGCAGGGTGTGCGGGGCCGTAAATCGCTCAAGCAACAAGATGCCATCGCAAACCGGCATGGCAGCTGCGGCGCTTGCTACCATCTGCCCCCATGAAACTCGACCCCGTCTCCCTGCGCCTGTTTGTGGCCGTGATGGAAGAAAGCACCATCGCTGCCGCCGCCGCGCGCGAGCACCTGGCCGCCTCGGCCGTGAGCCGCCGCCTGGCCGACCTGGAAGACGCGTTGCACGTGGCCCTGTTCACCCGCAGCAACAAGGGCACTGAGCCCACCGCCGCTGCCTTTGCGCTGCTGAACCTGGCGCGCGGCGTACTGAATGACCTGGACGGCATTGCCACCCAGATGCGCGAATATGGCACCGGAGTGCGCGGCCACGTGCGCGTGGTGGCCAACATCTCGGCCATCACGCAGTTTTTGCCGGGGGAACTGCAGAGCTTTCTGGCACAACACCCGCAGGTGGATGTGCGGCTGCAGGAGCAGATCAGCAGCGCGATTGCGCATTCCGTGGCCGAGAACGCGGCCGACGTAGGCATCCTGAACGAAGGCCACTACGGCGAACGGGTGACGCTGCTGCCCTACCGCACCGACGAGCTGGTGCTGGTGGTACCCACCGGCCATGCGCTGGCGCGGCGCAAGTCGGTGCGGCTGGCAGACGCCCTGCCCTATGACTTTGTGGGCGCGCACCCCAACAGCGCCATCAACAACCAGCTCACCCGTGCATCCGCCGAGGCTGGCCTGCCGCTTCGACTGCGCATGCAGGTCACCAGCTACGACGCGCTGTGCCTCATGGTCAATGCCGGGCTGGGTGTGGGCGTGATGCCGCGCGGCAGTGCGCGGCTGTACCAGGGCGCGCTGCAGATCCGCACCGTCACCCTGAACGAGCCCTGGGCCCACCGCCGCCTGTCGCTGTGCGTGCGGTCGGAAGAATCTCTCTCCACCGTGGCCCGACTGCTGGTGGACCACTTGCGCACCCAGCCTGCCACACCATGACCCCCGACCGCCAGCCCCTGCAGTGGGATGTGTTCTGCCGCGTGATTGACAACTTTGGCGACATTGGCGTGTGCTGGCGTCTGGTGGCGCAGCTGGCCGCGCTGGGTCACCGCGTGCGCCTGTGGGTGGACGACGCTTCGGCGCTGCAATGGATGGCCCCTGGGGGCTGCCCCGGGGTGGAGGTGCGGCCCTGGGGCGCGCCGCCGCCGGGCCCCAACGAGCCGCCACCCGATGTGATGGTGGAGGCCTTCGGCTGCGATATTGCTCCTGAATTCATAGCATATAGCGCATACTCCACTAGCGCTTCTGGCCAAAATCGCTCGAAACCTGTCTGGATCAACCTGGAATACCTGTCTGCAGAGGCCTACGTCGCACGCACCCACCGCCTGCCGTCCCCCATCCTGTCCGGCCCGGCATCGGGGTGGACGCGCTGGTTTTTCTACCCCGGCTTCACCACCGGCACCGGCGGCCTCCTGCGCGAGCCCCATCTGATGGCGCGGCGCGAGGCTTTTGACCGCAGCGCCTGGCGCACGGAGCACCGGGCACTGTTTGGCAGGGGCGAAGAAGTACCGGGCAGCCGCTGGGTGTCGCTGTTCTGCTACGAGCCCCCGGCGCTGGCCCACCTGCTGCAACAGTGTGCGCTGCAACCCACCGAGCTGCTGGTCACGCCTGGCCGCCCGGCCGCTGCTGTGCGGGCGACACTGGCCGAGCCCTCCGGGAACCAAGGAGGTCCGCAAGCGCATGACCAGCGGGGACTTCTGTCCTTGTCCTACCTTCCCCACCGCCCCCAGCCAGCGTTTGATGAGATGCTGTGGGCCTGCGACTTCAATGCGGTGCGGGGCGAGGACTCGCTGGTGCGTGCGCTGTGGGCAGGTCAGGCCTTTGTCTGGCAGATCTACCCACAGCACGACAACGCCCACCACGACAAGCTCTGGGCCTTTCTGGACTGGCTGCAGGCCCCTGCGTCGCTGCGGCAGTTCCACGCCACCTGGAACGGGCTGGACGCCGCGCCGCTGCAATGGCCGGACGACAACACGCTGGCAGAGTGGACCGCCTGCACCCTGGCTGCCCGTGCGCGCCTGCTGACGCAGGACAACCTCGTCGCACAACTTTTGGGCTTTGTCGCCGAAAAACGGTAAAATCCGAGGCTTTGCGCAAATCAGGTGCGGCATGTCAGTGCCTGCTCCCCGCGCACTTTCGCCGCAGAACATGCACCGGCGCGCAAACCAGATGGTTTGCCAGCCCGCGCGTTGAGCGGCCCCAACCCAAGCAACTTGCTATGAAAATCGCTCAAGAAATCCGCGCCGGCAACGTCATCATGCACGGCAAGGACCCCATGGTGGTCCTGAAGACCGAATACGCCCGCGGCGGCCGCGGTGCAGCCACCGTGCGCATGAAGCTCAAGAGCCTGATCGGCAACTTCGGCACCGAAGTCGTGTTCAAGGCCGACGACAAGATCGACAACGTGATCCTGGACAAAAAGGAGTGCACCTACTCCTATTTTGCCGACCCCATGTACGTGTGCATGGACACCGAGTACAACCAGTACGAAGTGGAAGCCGAAAACATGGGCGACTCGCTGAACTACCTGGAAGACGGCATGACCGTGGAAGTGGTGTTCTATGACGGCAAGGCCATCTCGGTCGAACTGCCCACCAGCGTCGAGCGCGAAATCACCTGGACGGAACCCGCCGTCAAGGGCGACACCTCCGGCAAGGTCATGAAGCCTGCCAAGATCGCCACCGGCTTCGAAGTGCCCGTGCCCCTGTTCGTCAGCCAAGGCGACAAGATCGAAATCGACACCCGCACTGGCGAATACCGCAAGCGCGTCTAAGGGCGGCAAGGGCTCGCTGCCTTCTCTCCCTCACAGGAGATCCCCCAAAGAAAAAGGCTTCCCTCGGGAAGCCTTTTTTATGATTCAGAGCCAATGCGCTAGTGCTGCATGGGTCTAACGCTATGAATTAAATAGCAATCAGATAGGTTGCGCCACCAGGTCGTGTCCCTGCACGCCCACGATACGTGCCTTGGTGAACTCCCCCACCTTGAGCTGCTTGCTGATCTTCTCGGGCGGCAGCAGCTGTACGGTGCCGTCGATCTCGGGCGCATCCGCATAAGTGCGGCCCACCCCCCCTTTGCGGCCCAGGGCAGGGGCATGGTCCACCAGCACCTGCATGGTGGCACCCACCCGGCGCTGCAGTCTGGCGATCGAGACCTCTTCCGCCACCGCCATGAAGCGGGCACGGCGCTCTTCGCGCACTTCCATCGGCAGCATGCCGGGCAGCTCGTTGGCCGCAGCGCCATTCACATCGCTGTAGGCAAAGCAGCCCGCACGGTCAATCTGCGCCTCGCGCACGAAGTCGAGCAGGTGCTGGAACTCTTCCTCCGTCTCGCCCGGAAAGCCCGCAATGAAGGTGCTGCGGATGACCAGCTCGGGGCAGACTTCGCGCCAGCGCAGGATGCGCTCCAGGTTGCGCTCGCCGCTGGCGGGGCGCTTCATGCGCTTCAGAACGTCAGGGTGGCTGTGCTGGAAAGGCACATCCAGGTACGGCAGCACCTTGCCCGTGGCCATGAGCGGGATCACTTCGTCCACGCTGGGGTACGGGTACACATAGTGCAGGCGTACCCAGGCGCCGTAGGGCTCGGCAATCTCGCCCAGGGCCTGCACCAGTTCCAGCATGCGCGTCTTCACGGGCTTGCCGTCCCAGAAGCCGGTGCGGTACTTCACGTCCACGCCGTAGGCAGACGTATCCTGGCTGATCACCAGCAGCTCCTTCACGCCGCCTTCGAACAAGGCCTTGGCCTCGCTGAGCACATCGCCGATGGGTCGCGACACCAGGTCGCCGCGCATCGACGGGATGATGCAGAAGGTGCAGCGGTGGTTGCAGCCCTCGCTGATCTTGAGATAGGCGTAGTGCTTGGGCGTGAGCTTGATGCCCGCGATGCCGAAGCTGCCGGGCACCAGGTCCACGAACGGGTCGTGGGGCTTGGGCAGGTTCAGGTGGACGGCATCCATCACCTCTTGCGTGGCATGCGGCCCGGTCACGGCCAGCACGCTGGGGTGCATCTGGCGCACCATGTTGCCGCCATCGTCACCCGTGCGGGCGCCCAGGCAGCCGGTGACGATGACCTTGCCGTTCTCGGCCAGGGCTTCGCCAATGGTGTCCAGGCTTTCTTTCACGGCATCGTCAATGAAGCCGCAGGTGTTGACGATGACCAGGTCGGCGCCCTGGAAGGTCTTGGAGGTTTCGTAACCCTCGGCGCTCAACTGCGTGAGGATCAGCTCGGAATCGGTCAGCGCCTTGGGGCATCCCAGGCTGACGAATCCGACTTTGGGTGTTTTGGTGGGGGCAATTGCTTCGCTCATATCCCCGTATTGTCCCAGTTCCGGCGTTGAGCGGTCAGGATGGCCGATTCATCGCAAGGTTTGCCACCTGCCGCAACCTGCGCAACCGGTGCTGCACCAGCCCGCAGCCGCCATTCAAAGGCAGCACCACCGCTCTAGCGGCGCCGCCCGGGGGCAAGGCGCCGCAGGCGCCTCGGGGGCTATCTTTTCAGTCCAAATGCGCCCAGCATCTGCTCCGTCTGCTTTTGCATCTGCTCCTGCATCTGGGCCAGCATGGTCTGCGACTGCTCGACATAGTTGCCCATCATGCCCTTGAGCATGGGCGACTGCAGGCTCATGAACTGCGCCCACATCTCGGGCGTCACGCTTTGGGACTGCTCAGCCAGCTTGGTCTGCACGTCGGTAAAGGCCTGGACGTTCTTCTCCAGGTACGCGCCCATGAACCCCTGCATGGCATGGCCGTAGAACCGGATGATGTTGGCCAGCACCGCCTCGGTGAACATCGGGGCGCCGCCCGCCTCCTCTTCCAAAATGATCTGCAGCAGGATGCTGCGTGTGAGGTCTTCGCCCGTCTTGGCGTCGCGCACCACCACGTTCTGGTGGTCCATCACCAACTGGCGCACCTCGGCCAGGGTGATGTAGGTGGAGGTGTCTGTGTCGTACAGACGGCGGTTGGGGTACTTCTTGATGACGCGCTGGGTCGATTTGGACGCAGCGGTTTTCGGTTCGGACACAACGAACTCCTCGGGCTCAAAACCCATGTATTGCAGTGCAGCACATTCTAGGGAGACTGCTGCGCGACAGCGGCAAAGGAATACCCTGATGATGTCGGGCACCAATGTGTCGCGTGGGCGACTGATGCTTGAGGCGCCGTATGCCGTGCAGCCTTTTACGTACAACGCCCCAGCAACAGCCCTTGGCGGGGGAAGAAAGAAGCAGAAACAAAAAAGCCACCTTGCGGTGGCTTGCTCTGTGAACACCAAGGGCGGTGTTGTTGCCAAGTTTTTTTATGGATCTGAAAGCTGGTTTCTTTCAGCGAAAAACTTGGTAGGCGCGATTGGACTCGAACCAACGACCCCCACCATGTCAAGGTGGTGCTCTAACCAGCTGAGCTACGCGCCTGTCGTTATCAAGACCACGATTATAGCCATAAAAATCGCCCCCTCGGGCACGGCACGCTACAAATCACACAACGCGCGGGAAGCGGGCTCACAGGCAAGGCCCGCGCGCGTCTCACCTCAACGACGGCGGGCAGAACGAACGCCTGGCACCCCAGCCACGATGCCGAGCACCTTGTTCAGGCGGCCTGAGTCGGACACTTCTACCGTGAACGTCATCCACGCCGTGCCTTTGACGGACTGGGTCTGCACACCGATCACATTGGTTTTTTCGCGGGCAAACACTTCCGAGATGTCGCGCAGCAGGCCCTGGCGGTCGGCGGCCTCCACCGCGACGTCCACCGGGTACACCGCCGTGGATGCCGATGGCTTGGGCACGCCCCACTCCACCTCGATCACACGCTCGGCATTGCGTGCCGCCATCTCGCGGAAGTTGCTGCAATCGGCACGGTGCACGCTCACTCCCTTGCCGCGCGTGACAAAGCCACGGATGGTGTCCGGCGGTGCGGGCTTGCAGCACTTGGCCAGTTGCGTCATCAACGAGTCGATGCCCACCACCAGCACACCGCCCTTGGGGGCCGCATCGTTGGTGCGTGTTTTCTTGAGCAGCAGGTAGTCGTCGGGCTGCAGCACGGGCTCGGGCGGACGCAGCACCGTTTCGATGTTGCGCAGCGAAAACTCGTCCTTGCCCACCACTTCAAACAGTGCATCGGCCGACTTGAAGCCCAGCTGCACCGCTAGGTCATCGAGCTTGACGGCCGTCTTGCCCTCACGCTGCAGCAGCTTCTCGACCGCCTCACGCCCCCGGGCGATGGTCTCGTGCGTGGCCTGGGCGTTGAACCAGGCGCGCACCTTGGCCTTGGCGCGGTTGCTGGTGAGATAGCCCAGCTCGGCATTGAGCCAGTCGCGCGAGGGGCGCCCTTCCTTGACGGTGGAGATTTCCACCGTCTGCCCGTTCTGCAGCGGCGTGTTGAGCGGCACCATCACCCCATCGACCTTGGCGCCCCGGCAGCGGTGGCCCAGGCTGGTGTGCACGGAGTAGGCAAAGTCCACCGGGGTGGCGCCCTGGGGCAACTCCACCACGGCCGCATCGGGGGTCAGCACGTAGATGCGGTCTTCAAACAGGCCCCGGTTGGGCAACGCGCCCGCGAGGTCTCGCTCCCACGCCAGCAGCTGGCGCAGCACGGCGATCTTAGCGTCGTACTCTCCGGTGGCCGACACACCCGCATAGCCTTTGGCACCGGCCTCCTTGTAGGCCCAGTGCGCTGCCACACCGTGCTCGGCGTGTTCGTGCATGGCCTGGGTGCGGATCTGGATCTCGATGGGCTTGCCGTTGTCGTCCCGCACGATGGTGTGCAGCGACTGGTAGCCGTTGGGCTTGGGCTTAGCGATGTAGTCGTCAAACTCCTCCACGATGGGCTTGAACTGCTCGTGCACCCAGCTCAGGGCCGCGTAGCAGTCCTTCACCGTGGGCACCACCACGCGCAGCGCGCGGATGTCGAACACCTGGTCGAAGTTGAGTGACTTGCCGCGCATCTTCTTGACGATGCTGTAGATGTGCTTGGGGCGGCCTGCCACGGTGGCGCTGATGCTGCGGGCGCGCAAATCGGATTCGAGCCGCGCGCGCAGCTGCTCCATGTACACCTCACGCTCGCCACGCTTTTCGTCGAGCAGGCGGGCTACTTCCTTGTAGGTGTCGGGCTCCAGAAAGCGGAAGGACAGGTCCTCCAACTCCCACTTCACCTGCCAGATGCCCAGCCGGTTGGCCAGCGGCGCAAACACCTGCAACGACTCGCGCGCCAGGCTGGGCGACACGGGGCGCTTGCTGGCCGCGTGAAAACGCAGCGTCTGCAAGCGCGAGGCCAGCCGCAGCATCACCACACGCAGGTCGCGCGAGAAGGCCAGCAGCATCTTGCGCACGTTCTCTGTCTGCACGGCCGGGTCGTCCAGCGGCGCGGCCGCGCGGGCCTGTTGCTGCACGCGCATCAGCTTGGTGGTCTCCACCGCCAGCGCGGCAAAGTTGGCACCAAACGCCTTGGCAATGACTTCCTCGGGTTTGTTCAGGTGGATGCAGGCATGCACCAGATAGCTGGCCGCCTGCATGGCTTCAGAGCCACCAATGCCCTTGAGGATGGCGGCCACCGCATCGGCGTGGGCCAGCGTGTTCTCGCCGGAGTCGAGCGTTTCGCCCGCCATCAGCGGTTCGGCAAACGCGCGCGCACGCGCCAGTGCGTTCACCTGCTCCGGCAGGGTGTGCGCCGTGGCGGCGATGAGCTGAGGGACGGCGTCGGTCTGGGGGGTGAGAGACGCTGGCGCAGGGGAGTTGGTTTTCATCCGGCCACAGCACCTTCTGCCGCCAGCAGGAATTCCGCGACTGCGGCGACCTGATCGGGCGCCACCAGCGTGGGCGCGTGGCCCACGCCTTCAAACTCCACCACACGGGCATGGGGCCCGCGCTGCGCCATGGCCTGCGCCGTCTCGCGCGAGAGCAGGTCGGACTGCGCACCGCGCAACAGCAACGTCTGGGCCGTGATGTGGTCATACAGCTGCCACAGCGCCGCCTCGCCCGCCACTGCAGCCTCCTGCGTCAGCGTTTTGAAAGGCACGGCAATCGCCGGGTCATAGTGCAGCGCCAAGCCGCCTCCGGCGGACTGCGGCAGCTCACGCACCATGGCACGCGACAGCTCCAGCCACTGGGCCGGCGTGTGGGGGCCAAAGCTGGTGGAGATGGCCCACATTGCATCGGCCGCCTGCTGCAGCGATGCAAACCGCGCGGGCTGCCCCAGATACTGTCCGATGCGCTGCAGCGCCTGCCACTGGATGACAGGCCCCACATCGTTCAGCACCAGCCGGCGCACAGGCACCGGCAAGGGCAGAGCGGGCTGGCCGGTGATGCCCATGCCGATGAGCCCGCCCATGCTCGTGCCCACCCAGTCCAGCGTGCTTATGGGGGCTTGCTGGTGCAACTGCGCCAGCAATGCCAGCATGTCCGCCGCGTATTGGGGAATCTGGTAGCCCATGGGGTCGGCCAGCCAGTCGCTGCGCCCCCGGCCCACCACGTCGGTGCAGATCACCCGCGCATGCTGGCTCAGCACGCGGGCCAAGGTATCAAAATCGCGCCCCTGGCGCGACAGGCCGTGCACGCAGACGATGACGTGCGGGTGCGCCGGGTTGCCGGTGGCGTTCCACTCCCAATACGCCATGCGGTGCTGCTGTGCGGGAGCGGGTGCGCGGTCTGGAGTCTCCGGCGAGGCCGCGGGGCCTGGGCACAGTACGTAGTTCAGCGTAGGTTCAATCATGGGTGCGAAATCCGGGGGCAGCGCTCGATAATGCTGTGGTCGTTGGCACCCATCGCTTGCCCCTGAGTGCCGACTTTTTCTTGTCGTCGCATCGTAATTCATTCGGAGAGACTCCCATGCTGAAAGGCAAAACTGCCCTCGTCACCGGCTCCACCAGCGGCATTGGTCTTGGCATCGCCAAGGCCCTGGCGCGCCAGGGTGCCAACATCGTGCTCAACGGCTTTGGCGATGTGGATGGCCCCCGCGCCGAGGTGCTGGCAGCTGGCGAGGCTGCGGGCGCCCAGGTGGCTTACCACGGCGCAGACATGAGCCGTGTGGCCGACATCGAAGACATGATGAAGTACAGCGCCAGCCAGTTTGGCCGCGTGGACATCCTGATCAACAACGCAGGCATCCAGCACGTGGCCAATGTGGAGAACTTTCCCGTCGAACGCTGGGACTCCATCATCGCCATCAACCTGACCAGTGCCTTCCACACCTCGCGCCTGGCCCTGCCCGCGATGAAGAGCGCCAACTGGGGCCGCATCATCAATGTGGCGTCGGTGCACGGCCTGGTGGGATCGGCCCAGAAGTCCGCCTATGTGGCCGCCAAGCACGGCATCGTGGGCCTGACCAAGGTCACCGCGCTGGAGAACGCCACCACTGGCGTGACCTGCAACGCCATCTGCCCCGGCTGGGTGCTGACGCCACTGGTGCAAAAACAGGTGGACGCCAAGGCCGCCGAACACGGCATCTCCAATGAAGAAGCCAAGAAGCTGCTGCTGGGCGAGAAGGAGCCTTCGATGCAGTTCACCACGCCCGAGGAGTTGGGCGAGCTGGCCGTGTTCTTCTGCTCCCCCGCCGCCAACAACGTGCGTGGCGTGGCGTGGAACATGGACGGCGGCTGGGCTGCTCAGTAAGCCGGCGCCAAGCAATCGCTCTGCTTTTGATAGCTGCCAGCGCTTATTGCACTAGCGCTTGCAGCCGTTTTTATTTCAAACAGGGCACACCCTGCGACTCAGGGGGCTCAGAGGCCTCAGCGCATCTGCACCGAGCCCGACACGTTCACCGTGACCTGGGCCTTGCCCGCTTCCACCGGCACGGCTGAGTCCGAGAACGACGCCGCCTTGGCCTCGGCGGCCATCATGCGGGGCCGGGGGCCGGGCGACATTTCATTGCTGTTCACCGCCACCTCGCGCAGGCTGTAGTTCGCGAATCCAAAGCCCTTGGCCAGTTCGGCCGCACGGGCCTTGAACTGCTCGATGGCCTGGGTCTGGGCCTCGGACTCCACCTTGGCGCGGGCCTCGCGCGACAGGCCAAACGCCACCTGGCTGATCGCCAAGGTCTGAATCTTGCCGGCGGTGGCCGTGATGCGCGCGAAGTCACGGCCCTCCAGCACCAACTCTGCCCGGCCCTGCCAGCCGTTGATCTTGCCGTCCTTGCCATAGCGGGGGTACAGCCCGAACGGACCGGTGCGCACGTCCAGCTGGCCTGGCTGCGCATTGCGCTTGGCCTCGGTCAGTGCAGCATCCAGCGCCTGCTTGAGTTGGGTTTGCACGGTAGCGGCATCGGCGGCCTCTTTGCTGGTGGCAAGGTTGAGCACCAGCAGGTCTTGCTGCACCTCCACCGTGCCCGTGGCCGACAGCTGCACCACATTGCGCAGCTCAGGGGCCGGTGCATTTTGGGCAAAAGCGGCGCTTGCGCAGGCGATCAATGCACTGGCAGCTATCAATTTGGTAGTGTTTTTCATCATCACACGGTCCTTGTCATTGGTGCACGCCCCGGTTGCCAGGGGTGCGGGGCACCACCTTAACCGCAGTGCGCTACGCCCTTGACAAAGCCATGTCGCACGAGGTGCGAAGCTGGGCAAAACTTGTCACATTTGGTTAACGGCTTCAAACACTGGCCGCGACTTGTACACGCGACGAGGCACACCTCTTGAATCCTCATAGGCCCGGCGAACAGTTGCCCTGCTGACACCGACGCGCCTAGATATCTCTGACCAGGTCAAACCAGCATCAACCATCCGAACGATCACCGGGTAACGATCAGGCTGCAAAAGCCTTGGACGACCAAAACGGACACCAGCCCGCATAGCCGAAACCTGACCGGCAAAAACACGCTCACGAATCAATGAGCGCTCAAGCTGAGCAAAAGCGCCGAGGTTATGAAAAAGATACTCACCGACAGGCGTAGACGTATCGATAGGCTCAGACAAAGAGCGCAAGCTGACACCCTTCTTTGAAAGCAGCTCAGCGAAATCTAGAAGATCGCGCAACGACCTAGCAATACGGTCCATCTTCCAGAAAACAAGCACATCACCTTTTGACAGTGTTTCAAAGCAGGCACGAAGCACCGGCCTATCACCGACCGCGCTAGCCTTCTCTTCAAACACCAGCTCTACACCAGCACGCCGCAAAGCATCAAGCTGCAGCCTTGTTTCTTGCTCTTTAGTTGACACACGCGCATAGCCAACAAGCATTCAACCTCCTTTGTTTTGGACCGGGAACGAAAGGCCAAAACTTAACGGCAATACACTGGTGGCAATCCGTTGAAAAGACGCCCCAGCGCGGTTTCTAGCGACATGAAACAAATCCCTTACTTCACCTACTACGCACTGATAGCACTGTCATGCATGGGCCTGATTCAAGCGGCTTATCTGCTGTTCTTTGCCGACAAGGAAGAGAAGAACGGGGGACCATCTCCATTCAGCCGCCCAGAAGCACCAGAGGGTTACCGGTGGGTGCTGATGCTTGAGGAAGAAGCCGACGCGCGCGAACAATCGCGGCGCGGCTGAATCACTGCAGGCTTGATCGCACCTGAGCATTACGTGCAGCAAGGCCCTGCAGGTATTGGCTTTGCGGCTGCTCAGAGCGAGCGGCAGGCATGGGAACAGGGACCGTGCGGGCTGGGTCCAGCTGGGCCACTTGCTGGGGCTGTGGCAGGCCTTCGCGCTGCTGACGGTAGTCGCCCCTATCCCTTGGACTGAATTCGCCACGCTGGGCCGTTTTCCAGTCCATGAAGAAGCCCTGTTGCACGATCTGGACGCAGACAGCACCGGACACCTGCAGCAATGTGGCCTGCTGGGTGTAGCACTTGCAGGTTTTGCCCATCTGGACGCAGGCCGCAGGGTATGGAGCTTCTGTAGGTTTGGTCACATCGTCGTAGGCTGGCGCTGTGTGCGGGAAGTCTTTGAGGCGGGCCGTGCGGGCGTCCACGTACTCTGCAGCGGTCATGACCTGGCTGACCTGGCGGGCGTTTTGACCTGGCGCACCTGGCGCGCTTGTGCCTGGCACAGAGTCTGCGGGCTTTGCCTGCTTTGTGGCGTTGCTGTACACGCCGGTGATTGCAAAGTACATCGCGGAGGGAACAGCGATAGCGCACGCAGCGAGGACGAACACGGCCCGAGGGATTTTCTTTTTCCCGGTGTGGAGGCTGGCCGAGCGATACCAGCTGTAGACCTCCTTGGGATAGGCCACCATCGAAACTTCGCCGCGAGCGCCTGCACCGGGCTCTTCGCACTTCATGTCTGGTGCAGAGAAGCGCAGGACGCTGACCACATCGGCACCGAAGGCGCGTTTTAGGTGGCGGTGCCATGACGGCTTATCGATGAGACGACGCACAAACACGTCGATCAGCGACGGGTGCGGGCAGATCATCCAGAAGTCGAAACCACGCTTGCGGCGGAACTGGGCGATAGCCTGGATGTAGTCCGGGACCTCCGAGCCAGAGCGACGCAATGGGAACTCGTTCTGGCACTCGTCCATGATGCAGATGGAACCATCGGGCAGGCTTTGCCAGTCCTTAGGGTCGAACTTCTGCCAGCCAAATTCCGCTGCCTTGGCCTCGTCCATTTCGAAGCCGTGGTAATAGACCGGGCGGTTCTCTTTGAGCTGCTGCGCGCGTACGTCTTTGAGGGTCAGCAGCGTCTTGCCTGCGCCGTTCGCGCCTGTAGTGAGGTAAATCATGTCGTGGGCCTACGTGGCGGTTTTCATTAAAGGAACAAACCGAGCGAGCGCTCTACGCCACGAACGGTGGTGCGGTCCCGGCAATCACCGGCCTCGACACGCTGGTATGTGCGCAGGGGCACACGACAGAAAGCCGCCGCCTGAACCTGCGTTAAACCATGCTGCATTCGAATGCGCTTAACCGCAGTGAACGCAGTCTTTTTGTAGGGGCCGCGCTGGGCCTGCGTGGCGGTTTTAACCATCACTTCAACACCCACTTCTTAAAGCTATCACCGCTGATGCCGTTGATGATGGCGCGGGCCGCGATGGCGCTGGTGATGATGCTGATGCAGACGCCGACTTTCATAAAGGCAATCAGCGAGAGCATGTCGGCAGGCAGGCCACCGAGAGCGGAGATTGCGCCGGACTTCATCCAGTCGAGGGATGTGGACACGCCGGTATACGTGACTACACCGATGCCCAGGGCGATCAGGATACGACCGGCGAGCGTGCCTACGAGGTTGATCAACATGCCGCCGATGGCAGCAACAAACATTGGCATGGGTTACCCCCTTGTGACGATGCGGGCGGCCATGAGCATCGAGACAGCGACCAGGATGTTCCCGAGCATGGCGAGGTATTGGCAGAGGCTGGACAGCGGCAGGGTGACGGCCTGATTCCAGACGGTGATGTTCAAGTCACCGAAGCAAGAGCCGCCGCCGAGGGCGTCTGATGTGTCAATGCGGCCCGAGAGGCTTATGGTTTCGTTACCGGGCAAATCAGAAGTGCGGTTGCCCTCCTTGCCCTTGTTGGCAGCGTAGAGCTGAGACTCAGCGCTTTCCTTGTCCATGAGCTGACAGGAACGGCGGTACTGATCGCGAGCTATGGCGCACTGGATGGCGTCGCCGTCGCAGGTCACTGCGTCACATTGACCACCGAACGTAGAGGGGTCCTTATCGTCGGGGTCCTTGTCTTCGGGCGGCATCAATGGGACGCACTCAGAGCCAACCTTGACATAGCCGTTAGGACACTTACCGTCATTGTCCGGTGGCTGCTTTGGCGGGTCCTTCGGATAGCAGCCACCGTTTGATTTATAGGTGCCGTCAGGGCACTTTCCATCAGGGCCTGGAGGCGTTGGATTGTTGCCGGGTCCACCCGGCTGACCACCGGGTTTGTCACCGGGCTTCGGGTCATTTGGACCGGGAGGCTTAGTGCCCTTGTCGGGGTCCCCTTCGGGCTTATCGGGGTCGACTGGAGTCGGTTTCCCAGGCTCAGAAGGACCACAGGTACCGCCTGTATAGACGCCGTAACCACCCATGTACGTAGTGCGACCGCCAGAGGTTGCAATGACGCTGGGCGTAACGCTCATAGTGCAGTAACTACCGTCCTGGCTGTTGTAGAGACAGGTAGCACTGGTGGAAGGGGATGTGACCTCATACCACTGGTCAGACACTGTACCCTTCGATGGGCATTTGCTGGGCACGCACTTGCCATTGACGCGGGTTTGGCCAGTAGGGCAAGGAGGCTCAGGAACACACACGCCATTGACGCGGGTTTCGTTCGGATTGCATGCGTCAGGGACACAGGCACCGCCCTCTTCATGCTGGCCAACAGGGCAGGCAGGGACCTTGCATTCGCCGCCAACTTCGACCAACGGGGAAAGGCACTGACAAGTGCCACCGGACAAAGCAGCACCTATTGGACAGGCGGAACCAGCAGCCGTAGGGCTCTGCACATACGTGTTGTAGGTACCCTGATCGTTGCAATAGGAGCCAACTTTGTAGAGGTCAAATTGCTGCGCAGTGACGTTTCGAGCCTGCCATGTCGCAGCCTTATCCAAAGAGCCGCCGCCGCATGCAAATTTAGGGTCATAGGCTTGCCACCATGCGACCAAGCCGCTGACAGTATCGACACGACCCAAGCTGTCGCGATACTGGACAACGGGCGTGATGACTGCGGATGCCTGCAACGAGACGAACGCAAGTACAAAGGCAAGTATCAGGCGGTGAAGATGAACCATGCTGCACCGAGGATTGCGAGGATGACGAAGAGGCCCATTTGTTTGCACCTTGGAGAAGCCCACCACGTGAGCTTTTGCAAGGCCCCTGCCGGCCGGTCAGGGAGCGCTTGGGGCGTGGCTTAGGACAGAGCCTTACGCACCCACTTGAAGGCCTTGATGCCCACGTACAGCAGCAGCACTGCAGCACCGATGGCGGCGACGGGCGCAGCCTGGGCGGCAATGTCAGTGGTGACGGCTGCAACGTCGATTGCGGCAGCATTGGCCTGCGCAGCGGCGAGCATCACGGCAGCGACAAGAGCGGTGCGACGGGTATGCATGGAGATGAAGTTCATATCAGTTTTCCTCATTGGTGATTGATGAATTGCCGTCGATGTTCAGGGCGCGTATAGCCATGCGGAAGGCATAGCCAACGGCCCAGATCGCGAGGACGGCGCCCGCGATGGCTGCTCCTTCCTCTGCTGTGAGCTGCAGAGGCGGGAGGCTTAATTCGTGCACCACAGTGACCGTGCAGGCGGTGGCGCATTCGATGACTGTTGGGTCAGCCACGTGGCATGGCCCGAAGAATTGCCTGCTGGC
>NZ_JBWKYJ010000079.1:0-21613 GCF_059423685.1 Acidovorax sp. GW460-11-11-14-LB4
GTGATACCGCGGGCCTTTTCTTCGGGCGCAGCGTCGATCTGGTCGTAGGCCTTGGCTTCGCCGCCGAACTTGGCGGATAGCACGGTAGCGATAGCTGCCGTCAGCGTCGTCTTGCCATGGTCCACGTGACCGATCGTGCCCACGTTCACGTGGGGCTTGGTGCGTTCAAACTTACCTTTTGCCATTTCAATTCTCCAAAGAGCAATCCCTGTGTAGTGGTTTTACGTCTGCATCTGGTTGCTGATTCACTCCGCACAGGGAACAGAGTGGCACCGGATCGCAGACAAAACAAAGCCCGGACCACGAGGGCCCGGGCGAAGGGCTTACTTACTTGGCGCGCGCTGCCATGATGGCTTCAGACACGTTGCGAGGTGCTTCGCTGTAGTGCTTGAATTCCATCGTGTAGGTGGCACGGCCTTGCGACATGGAGCGCAGGGTCGTGGAGTAGCCGAACATTTCGGACAAGGGTACTTCGGCCTTGATGGCCTTGCCGCCACCGACCATGTCGTCCATGCCCTGCACCATGCCGCGACGGCTGGACAGGTCGCCCATCACGTTACCGGCGTAGTCTTCAGGCGTTTCCACTTCCACGGCCATCATGGGTTCCAGAATGACCGGACCGGCCTTCTTGCAGCCTTCCTTGAAGCCGAAGATGGCAGCCATCTTGAACGCCAGTTCGTTCGAGTCCACATCGTGGTACGAACCGAAGTGCAGCGTGACCTTGACGTCCACGACGGGGTAACCAGCCAGCACGCCTTGCGTCACAGCTTCGTTGATACCCTTTTCCACGGCCGGGATGAATTCGCGAGGCACCACACCGCCCTTGATCGCGTCCACGAACTCGATGCCCTTGCCGGCTTCGTTGGGTTCGATCTTGAGCACGACGTGGCCGTACTGACCCTTACCACCGGACTGGCGCACGAACTTGCCTTCGGCTTCTTCCACCGTCTTGCGGATGGTTTCGCGGTAAGCCACTTGGGGCTTGCCCACGTTGGCTTCCACACCGAATTCGCGCTTCATGCGGTCCACGATGATTTCGAGGTGCAACTCGCCCATGCCGCCAATGATGGTCTGGCCGGATTCTTCGTCGGTCTGCACGCGGAACGATGGATCTTCAGCGGCCAGGCGCGACAGGGCGATACCCATCTTTTCCTGGTCGGCCTTGGACTTGGGTTCCACAGCCTGACGGATCACAGGCTCAGGGAACACCATGCGCTCCAGCGTCACCACGGCGGCTGGATCGCACAGGGTTTCACCGGTCGTCACGTCCTTCAGACCCACGCAAGCAGCGATGTCACCGGCGCGGATTTCGTCCACTTCCTGGCGCTCGTTGGCGTGCATCTGCACGATACGGCCGATACGTTCCTTCTTGCCACGCACGGGGTTGTACACGGTGTCGCCCTTGGAGAGCACGCCGGAGTACACACGCACGAACGTCAGCTGGCCCACGAACGGGTCGGTCATCAGCTTGAATGCCAGGGCGGAGAACTTCTCGTTGTCGTCCGCCTTGCGGGTGACTTCCTTGTCGTCTTCGTCGAAGCCAGGCACTGGAGGCACGTCCAGCGGCGAAGGCATGAGTTCGATCACGGCGTCCAGCATGCGCTGCACACCCTTGTTCTTGAACGCAGTGCCGCACAGCATAGGCTGGATTTCACCAGCGATGGTGCGAGTACGCAGGCCTTGGGTGATCTCTTCTTCCGACAGATCGCCCTCTTCCAGGTACTTGTTCATCAGGTCTTCAGAGGCTTCAGCAGCGGCTTCGACCATCTTCTCGCGCCATTCAGTGGCAGTGGCCACCAGATCGGCCGGGATTTCTTCGAAGTTGAACTTCATGCCCTGGGAAGCTTCGTCCCAGATGATGGCCTTCATCTTGCGCAGGTCGACCACGCCCTTGAAGTTTTCTTCGGCACCGATCGGGATCACGATTGGCACAGGGTTGGCCTTCAGGCGCAGCTTCATCTGGTCCACGACCTTGAAGAAGTTGGCACCGGTGCGGTCCATCTTGTTCACAAAGGCCAGACGTGGCACCTTGTACTTGTTGGCCTGGCGCCAGACGGTTTCCGACTGGGGCTGCACGCCACCCACGGCGCAGTACACCATGCAGGCACCGTCCAGCACGCGCATGGAACGCTCCACTTCAATCGTGAAGTCCACGTGGCCGGGGGTGTCGATGATGTTGATGCGGTGCTCTGGGAAGGACATGTCCATGCCCTTCCAGAAGCAGGTCGTCGCAGCCGAGGTGATCGTGATGCCACGCTCTTGCTCTTGCTCCATCCAGTCCATGGTGGCCGCGCCGTCGTGCACTTCACCAATCTTGTGGTTCACGCCGGTGTAGAAAAGAATACGCTCGGTCGTGGTGGTCTTGCCAGCGTCAATGTGGGCCGAGATACCGATATTGCGGTAACGCTCGAGGGGGGTCTTGCGAGCCATGGTGGATCCTTGGATGGGTCGTGTTATTCGGGGGGCGGGCCCAGCATTCTGGCGCTGCAACCCGTCAATTTTGTGACTGCCTGAAATCGACACAAGGCTGCAGGCAAAACGCCAGCAGCCTTGGGCCTATATCAGTGCAAATCCACGTTTTAGAAGCGGAAGTGGCTGAATGCCTTGTTGGCTTCGGCCATACGGTGCACTTCGTCACGCTTCTTCATGGCGCCGCCACGGCCTTCAGTGGCTTCCAGCAGTTCGTTGGCCAGGCGTTGGGCCATCGACTTTTCACCGCGCTTGCGGGCGGCTTCCTTGATCCAGCGCATGGACAGGGCCAGACGACGGACGGGACGCACTTCCACAGGCACCTGGTAGTTGGCACCGCCCACGCGGCGGGACTTCACTTCCACCATGGGCTTCACGTTGTTGATGGCAACGGTGAAGGCTTCCAGAGGGTCCTTATCGGGGTGCTTCTTCTCGATCAGTTCCAGGGCGCCGTAAATGATGCGCTCTGCAACTGCCTTCTTGCCGCCTTCCATGATCACGTTCATGAATTTGGACAGCTCTACATTGCCGAACTTGGGATCCGGCAGGATTTCACGTTTGGGGACTTCGCGACGACGTGGCATTTTTTACCTCTATCTTTGCTTCAGTTGGCATCTTTTCAGACACCGCGAGAGCCAATCTCTGGACTCCCACTTACTCGACCCGCGCAGAACACCTGCGTTTGGGGCCACTACGCTGCACCTCCGCGCCACGCGGAAAAACAGCACCGAAAATTCTTCAGACCGAAAGGGCCAGGGCTTACTTGGCCTTTGGCTTCTTCGCGCCGTACTTGGAGCGGGCTTGCTTGCGGTCTTTCACGCCTTGCAAGTCCAGCGAACCACGCACGATGTGGTAACGCACACCGGGCAAGTCCTTCACACGACCGCCGCGAACCAGCACCACGCTGTGTTCCTGCAGGTTGTGGCCTTCACCGCCGATGTAGGAGATCACCTCAAAACCGTTGGTCAGGCGCACCTTGGCGACCTTACGCAGAGCGGAGTTAGGCTTCTTAGGCGTCGTGGTGTACACACGAGTGCACACACCACGGCGCTGTGGAGAGTTTTCCATCGCAGGGCTCTTGGACTTGGTCTTTTCGACCTCGCGCCCCTGACGGACCAGTTGATTAATGGTTGGCATGAAATACGTCCCTAAACGTGAATTTGCTTCGTGAAAGCGAAAACGTGAATCCCTTCGGAAATTCCGAAAAGCCTTCTAATGTAGCAGGATGCCCCCTGAAAGGCAAGCCCACTGCGGCTTGCAGCAGTTTCTGGCACCTGCAGCCATCCCGGTGATCTGACAGGAACTGGCTGCAAAAGGAGCGAAAAACAGGCCCGGCATACGCCGGACCTGCGCAGCCAGCTATGGTTTCAGAAGTGGTTCGCCACCTTCTGCGACGCAGGGTCACTTGATCCAGAGGCGGATGGCATCCCAGGCACGGCCCAGGATGCCGGCCTGTTCCACCGCCTCCAGCGCCACCAGGGGCACTTCGCCGATGGACTGGTCGCCCAGCATGACCTTGAGGGTGCCAATGGCCTGACCCTTGGTGTAAGGCGCCACCAACGGGTCGGGGCGGGCGATCTGGGTGGTGACCTTGCCAGCGCTGCCGGCGGGCACGGCGACCACGATGGCCTCCTCGCGGCCGATCTTCAGCACGCTGTCCTTGCCCTTCCAGACGGCAGGGGTCGCCACCGGCTTGCCTGCGTCAAACAACTTGACCGCCTCGAACGCGGTGTAACCCCAGTTCAGCAGCTTCTGGCTTTCGTTCGCGCGCGCGTTTTCGCTCGCGGCACCCAGCACGATGGACAGCAGTCGGCGCTGGCCCACGCCGGGGAATTCACGCTTGGACGTGGCCACCAGGCAGTAGCCCGCCGCAGCGGTGTGGCCGGTCTTGAGGCCATCGACCGTGGGATCGCGGAACAGCAGCGAATTGCGGTTGCTGCCGTTCGATGCCGGAGTACCCGGGTAGCTGTACTGCTTGGTGGAGTAATAGTGCATGTACTCCGGGAAGTCCTTCATCAGCCGCATGGCCAGCACGGAGAGGTCGCGCGCCGTGGTGGTGTGGCCGGGCTCCGTCAGGCCTTCGGGGTTCTTGTAGCTCGTGCCCTTCATGCCCAGCGCCTGCGCCTGGTCGTTCATGAGCTTGACGAAGTTCTCAGCCGTGCCGCCCACGCCTTCGGCCAGGGCCATGGTGGCGTCGTTGCCGGACTGCACGATCATGCCCTTGATGAGGTCTTCGACCGGCACCTGCATCTTGGGGTCGATGAACATGCGCGAGCCGGGCATCTTCCAGGCGCGCACGCTCACGGGCAGCTTCTGGTCCAGCGCGATCTTCTTGGAGCGCAGCGCATCAAACACCAGGTAGCCCGTCATGAGCTTGGTGAGCGAGGCCTGCTCCACCGGCGCGTCGATGTCCTTGGCGGCCAGCACCTGGTTGGCGGTGACATCCACCAGCAGGTAGGTGCGCGCGGCGATTTCGGGGGGCTGGGGTGCCTGGGCCAGGGCGCCAAAGGCAGCCGGGGCCACCGCAGCAAAGACGGCCAGGGATCGCAACGCAGACAGGATTCGTTTCATGGGGCAGGAGGGGGCTGGAGAGGCTCGAAAAAAGGGTGGGAGAAAAGGCGGGAGAGGGAAGACGACGGACGGCCGGAGCCGGTCCGGGCGGCGCCCCTCAGGCGCCCGATTGCAGGTGGCGGACCACCAGGTTCTTCAGAAGCGGTAATTGTCCGTGAAAGAAATGCCCCCCCGCGGGGACGACTGTGACAGGCAGTATCTGGGGCCGGGCCCAGTCCATCACGGCGGACAGCGGCACGGTGTCGTCCTGCTCGCCGTGCACGACCAGCGTGCGCAGGTGGGCATCGGGCGGCACCGGGGCCACCGTGAAGCGGCTGGCGGCCGTGCCGACCAGCACGACCTTCTCCACGCGCTGCGTGGGCCACAGTGCCTCCAGCGCATGGCTGGTGACAAATGCACCGAAAGAAAACCCCGCCAGCGCCAGGGGTTGCCCCTCGGCGGCGGGAGCCACCTGCTCCACCACCGCCAGCAGGTCCTGCAACTCACCCCGTCCTTCGTCGTACACGCCGGCCGTGGCGCCCACGCCGCGGAAGTTGAAGCGCACCGCCGTCCAGCCACACTGCACAAACGCGCGCGCCAGGGTCTGCACCACCTTGTTGTCCATGGTGCCGCCAAACAGCGGATGCGGGTGGGCGATGATGGCGACGCCACGGGGCGCCGCGCCATCGGCCAGGGTGGCGCTGTCGCGCACGGCCTCGATGGCGCCTGCGGGGCCGGACAGGGTCAGGCGTTCGGTCTGGGCATTCACGGATTTGCTACTCAATCAATAGCAACAGGGGCATGATCCACTAGCGCCTGCTGCCAAAATCGTTCCAAGACAGGGATGGAGCCGCGCTCAGCGGCCAAGTTCCGCTGGCGTGACCAGACGCTCCACCACCTGGCCGTTCTTGAGGTGCGATTCGACGATTTCGTCGATGTCCGCCGCATCCACATAGGTGTACCAGGTGCCCTCGGGGTAGACCACCGCCACGGGGCCACCCGCGCAACGGTCCAGGCAACCGGCCTTGTTCACACGCACTTTGCCGGCACCCGCCAGCCCGGCGGCCTTGACCTGGGCCTTGCAGCGGTCAAAACCCGCCTGTGCGTTGTGGTGCGCGCAGCTGTCTTCCCCGTTGGTGCGCTCGTTAAGGCAGAAGAAGATGTGGCGCTGGTAATAACCGGGCGCTGCGGCCGGTGCGGAAGGGGTGTCGCTCATCCCTGCATTTTAAGGACCCCTGCCTCTTCCAGCGGGCGAGGCCACGCCCCAAGCCCCTGCCCGGCCACACAGAAAGCCAGAGGCCATCGCCCTGCGACTCAGGCCCCGCCCTCTCGCCGGGACACCCGAAACACCACATACAGCAGCGTCAGGTAGGGCCACAGCCAGCCTAGCCACTGGCCCAGGCCATAAAAACGGATGAAACGGCCCTGCTCCCAGATCTGCAGCGTCTGGGCAAAGTAGGCACTGGTGGGCGCCTGGTTCAGCAGTGCCAGATGCCAGGTGAGCGCCAGCAGCAGCACGGCAGCGCAGGCACGGCGCGGCAGGGCCAGCATCAGCAGGGCCAACGCCAGCGCCGCCCAGACGCCTACGCGCACGGGCAGATCCATCCACTCCCAGGCGTGCACGGGGCCCCAGCTGAGTGCGGCGGACAGCGCGGTCAGCACAATGCCCACACCCACCACCGCCAGCGCAAACAGGGCGCGCCGCCCCATCTGGCGGATCACGCAATACCCCAGCAGACAGGGGATGAGCAGCCCCAGGGTGACGCACAGCAGCTCGCCGCTGGGTGACAGCGGGTCCAGCTCGGTCTCGCGCAGCGGCAGCCACTCCAGGAACGGCGTATCGGCCAGCAGGTCGATGAGCGCGGCCTCCAGCCGCTCCAGCACCTGGCCCAGGCCAAAGGGCACCGCTGCCGGAAACAGCAGCGCCAGCGGCCACAGCGCCAGCAGCACCATGCCGCCCGAAGCGTCGGACACAAACCAGCGCGCCCTGAAGTCGCTCCAGCGGTCCAGCGCACCCAGCCGCTCCAGCAGCGCGGCGCTCAGCGCACCGGCCAGCGTGCCCAGCGCGTTGAGCGCCAGGTCCAGGTTGGAGGGCACGCGCCGGGGCAGGTAGATCTGCAGAAACTCCATGCACAGCGACAGCAGCGTGCCCACCAGCGTGGCCAGCGCCACCGCCCACAGCACACGCCGCCAGCCCGAGCGCAACAGGCCCAGCACCAGCAAAAAGCCCAGGGGCGCGTACCCCACGAGGTTGGTGACCACGTCAAACCCCGTCCAGTACGGCGGGGGCAACCGGGCCAGCAGGAAGACCAGAGGGTCGATGCCCTGCTCGCGCCACCCGTCAAACGGGAACAGGCTGGCAAAAACGATCAGCGCCGTATACGTCAGCGCGAGCGGCCAGGCAGAGGTTTTGTGCATGCGCCCTCTGCGTCTCCATCAAAAGGGTTTGACCACCACCAGCACCACGGCCACCAGCAGCAGCAGCACCGGTGCTTCGTTGAACCAGCGGAACCACACATGGCTGCGGCGGCTGGTGCCGTCGGCCAGCTTGCGCAGCAGCACGCTGCACGCATGGTGGTAGCCGATGACCAGCACCACCACGGCCAGCTTGGCGTGCATCCAGCCATTGCCGGGGCCCCGGCCGATGCCGTAGCCCAGCCACAGCCACAGTCCCAGCGCAATGGCGGGCACGGCCAGCAGGGTGGTGAAGCGCATCAGCTTGCGTGCCATGAGCAGCAGGCGGTCACGCTCGGCGGCCGAGCCGGGCGCCACCATCGCCAGGTTGACGAAGATGCGCGGCAGGTAGAACAGGCCCGCAAACCAGCTGGCCACGAAAACGATGTGAAAGGCTTTGACCCAGAGCATGGGGGGCAGTTTACGGGCCTACGCCACTCCGACGGGACAACACCAAAAAAAAGCCCGGCAGATCCGCCGGGCCGGGAAAGCCTGTGCCGCATCGCTGCAGCCCAGGTCCCGCTCAGGGAGGAAAAGCGGGGGGCGGCAAGCCGCCCGGCGCCAATCTAGCACTGGGCATGGGCGGTTACAAGCGGCTTTTCCACAGAGCGCCGGAGCGCCAACCACCGCCAACGACCCCTGCCAGTGCCACCGTGGATCCGGCTTTGCCGGTCCAGGGGTGGCGTCCCTCCAGGGGGAAGGCGCGCAGCGCCACAGGGGGGATTCATAATCCGATGATGCACCTCCAAAGCCCTGCCC
This sequence comes from Acidovorax sp. GW460-11-11-14-LB4, assembly GCF_059423685.1. Taxonomy (NCBI): domain Bacteria; kingdom Pseudomonadati; phylum Pseudomonadota; class Betaproteobacteria; order Burkholderiales; family Comamonadaceae; genus Acidovorax; species Acidovorax sp. GW460-11-11-14-LB4. Next base: position 8,233 of record NZ_JBWKYJ010000079.1, read on the forward strand.
CCTTCCCCCAGAACCGCCCGCGCCGCCTGCGCCGCGATGCCTTCACCCGCCGCCTGGTGCGCGAGAACGTAGTCACCGCCGACGACCTGATCTACCCCGTGTTCGTGCACGAGGGCACGAACCGCAGCGAGGCCGTGACCTCCATGCCCGGCGTGGACCGCCTGAGCCTGGACCTTTTGCTGCCCGTGGCCGAAGACTGCGTGAAGCTGGGCATCCCGGTGCTGGCGCTGTTCCCGGCGATTGACCCGTCGCTCAAGACACCGGATGGCAAGGAAGCCCTGAACCCTGACGGCCTGATCCCGCGCGTGGTGCGGGCGCTGAAGAAGGAGTTTCCCGACCTGGGCGTGATGACCGACGTGGCGCTGGACCCCTACACCAGCCACGGCCAGGACGGTGTGCTGGACGAGACCGGCTACATCATCAACGACGAGACGGTGGAGATCCTCACTGGCCAGGCGCTCACGCATGCCGAGGCGGGCGTGGACATCGTCGCCCCCAGCGACATGATGGACGGCCGCATTGGCGCGATCCGCGAGGCGCTGGAGGTGCAGGGCCACATCCACACCCGCATCATGGCCTACAGCGCCAAATACGCCAGCGCCTTCTACGGCCCGTTCCGCGACGCGGTGGGCACGCGCGGCGCCCTGGGCAAGGCCGACAAGAACGTGTACCAGATGGACCCCGGCAACAGCGACGAGGCCCTGCGCGAAGTGGCCATCGACATCGCCGAAGGCGCCGACATGGTGATGGTGAAACCCGGCATGCCCTACCTGGACATCGTGCGCCGGGTGAAGGACGAGTTCCACGTGCCCACCTTTGCCTACCAGGTGAGCGGCGAGTACGCCATGATCAAGGCCGCTGCCGCCAACGGCTGGCTGGACCACGACGCCGTGATGATGGAAAGCCTGCTGGCCTTCAAGCGCGCAGGCGCCGACGGCGTGCTGACCTACTTTGCGCGCGACGTGGCACGCAAGCTACAAAAATAATAGCTGTCAGCGCATATTCCACTGGCGCTACCGGCGTTTTTGACTGAAACCACGGTGTCCATGCGCATCTTTCACATCCACAGCAGCGGCGTGCAGGAGCTGACAGCCCTGCCCGCCCAGATGCCGACGCAGGGTTTCCTCTGGATCGCCTGCGCCCGTCCGGCCTTTCAGGCGCGGCTCGCCGAGATCCAGGGCCGCCTGCAGGCGCTGATCGGGCTGCAGCTGGTGGACCTGCATGTGTCCGACCTGCTCAACGCCCAGCTGCCCTCGCACTACGACTACACCTCGCAGTACGACCTGCTGGTGTTCCGCCGCCTGGCCACGGTGCAGGGCGATGCTGCGCAGGCTGGGCAGCCCGGGCCTGCTGCCCCCGCCACACCGGCCGTTGCCGCCGAGCCCGACAACAACCCCAACGCCCCGGTCAAGCGCAGCGGCCCGCCCGTGCTGCGTCGCATCGACACCAGCCCCGTGGGGTTTGCGGTGTTCGACCAGCTGCTGCTGACCGTGCACCCCACCGACTGCGCGGTGCGCGATGCCTACGCGACGCGGCTGCTGGCGGCCACTCCGGCCAATGGCCATGGAATCGGCAACGGAACCAGCAGCGCCAACAATGCCAGCCACGCTCACGGCAACGCCCACGCCAGCCCCGGCATGGGCGAGGGCCGCAGCAGCCCGATCTCGGGCGCACGCCTGCCCACCAGTCCCGCCGACCTGATGCTGCGCGTGGTCAACCAGATGGTGGACGGCTACCTGGACCTGCGCCGCGAACTCACCCGCCAGCTGGACCACTGGCAGACCGAGCTGCTCAAGCCCCGCGCGCGGTACGTGAACTGGACCTCGCTGCTCGAAGCGCGCCTGTCGCTGCACATGCTCGACGAGATCTGCGAAGACCAGCGCACCGCCGTGCAGGACTGGATCGACGCGCTGGAAACCTGGGCCCTGCCCGACACCCCGGCGGGCCTGCGCGAGCTGGACCTGCTCAAGGTGCGCAGCCGCGACGTGCTGGAGCACATCGAGCGCGTGGTGCACCACGTGCGGCGCCTGGAGCAGAGCACCGAAACCGCCGTGCAGATGCACTTTTCGGTGCAGAGCAACCGCACCAACGACATCATGCGCACCCTCACGGCGCTCACGGCCGTGTTTTTGCCGCTGAACCTGATTGCGGGCATTTTCGGGATGAACTTCGAGTTCATTCCACTGGTGCACAAGGCCGATGGCTTCTGGTGGGCCATGGGGTCGATGGTGTTCATCGCGGTGTCGCTGGTGCTGCTGTTCTGGCGCAAGCGGTATCTGGCGAGGACAAGATAGGAACATCCCCCTGAGGCCCTTCGGGCCTTCCCCCTTCTCTCGGCTTTGCCGGGAAGGGGGACGATGCCCTCGCTGCGGGGCGGCCCTTGCTTGGCATCCCTGGCTTGGGTCAGCGCCCGTATCAGCGTGCGTCACCCAAAAACAGGAAGGGTCATGCGTTCCAGTGCCTTATGGCCTGGCCACCCCAAACAGCCCCGCCGCGTTGTCCCACGCCACCTTGCGCGCCACATCGGCGGGCAGGCCGCCCAGCCACTGGCGGTAGCCCTGCATCAGGCTTTCGTAGTGCTGCCAGCGCTGGTTGACCCAGGTGTCCGAGCCGACCACGAAGCGCGTGGGGTACTTGAGCAGCAGCGCGCGCCAGGCGGGGCACAGCTGGTTGTCGTCGCACACCAGGCCGGGGCGGTACGAGAGTTCGCCCACCAGGCCCGGGTAGCGGGCCATCAGGGCGTCCACCCGCTCCACAGGCGCGCCGCCAATGCCGGTGTGGGCCCAGATCAGCCGGGCCTTCTGACCTTGGGACGGGGTGTTGGCCATCAGCAGGTCGATGGCGGTGTCGTCCACATGGGCCAGCACCACCAGGTCCCGCTGCTCGGCCAGGGTCATGAGCTTTTTGGCCACGGGGCCGTTGGCGTTGGCGCTGTCATAAAGATGGAATTCGCCCAGGCCCCGGTACGGGCCGGCCGGCGTGCCCCGGGCCAGTTCGGTCTGCACCATGTCGTAGATGGTGTCGTCGGCAAACCAGCCGGTGTAGTCGGCGCGGTTGCGGTACAGCCGCACAAACGGCACAACCGCCACACCGGCCTCACGGGTCTGCGGCAGGCCCGCCAAGGTGAGCGACCCGGCATTGGGCCGCGAGTTGGCCACGATGGCGCGCACGCCGCTGGCCTTCATGCGCGCCAGCACATCGGCGGGTGGGTGCGGGCCTGAGCGACCGTCCCAGGCTTCCTCGTTGTAGTGCAGGTGGGCGTCGAACAGGGGGCCGGTGTAGTCGGCCGCGTGGGTGGTGGTGCATAGCGCTATCAAACCCAAAGCTGCCAGCGCATAACGGACTAGCGCTTGGGACCAAAAACGCCTGAAATCCGCCATGTCCATCTCCGTTGGTTGTTCGCTATCGTGTCGCCGTCTCTGTCACTGGGGCGGTTCAACCCAGGTGCTTGGCAAAGAAGGCCAACGTGCGCTCGCGCGCCGTGTTGGCGGCGGCCTCGTCATAGCTGCCGCGCTGGTCGCAGTTGAAGCCGTGGTCGGCGGCGTACACATGCACTTCGACCTCTGGGTGGGCCTTGCCGAAGGCCTGCACGCTATCAAGCGGAATCCAGTGGTCGCGCTCGCCAAAGTGGGCCAGCACCGGCACCTTGGGGGTGCGGGCCACTTCCTCCGGCGTGGTCACGCCGCCGCCGTAGTAAGGCGCAGCAGCCGACAGGCCCTGCAGCAGGCAGGCCGAGCGCCAGGTCAGCAGGCCGCCCCAGCAGTAGCCCACGATGCCCACCTTGCCGCCGCTTTGCTGCGCGGCGTAGTCGATGGCGGCCTGGATGTCGGGCAGCACGCCCGGCGCGGGCAGGGCCTCGACCGCTGCCTTCAGGCCCATGCCGGCCTGCATGTCGTCACCGGTGTAGCCCAGCTCCACCCCTTGCTTGACGCGGTGAAAGGTGGATGGCGCCACGGCCAGGTAGCCGCTGGCTGCGTAGCGGTCGGCCACCGAACGGATGTGCGAGTTCACGCCAAAAATTTCTTGCAGCACCACCACGGCGCCACGGGGGCTGCCCTCGGGCCTGGCGACCCAGGCGGGGGCCACAAAACCGTCACTCGACGTCAGATCGACAAACTGTCCCATGCTGAATGCTCCTTGGATTTGGTACGTATGGTGCGCAGAGGGTCCGCGCTATGGGTGCGGGCGCTGCGCGGCGGGGGGCAGAACCTGTTCCAATGCGCCATTCTTGCAGGAGACCCCACCCCATGGAGAAGATCGCACTAATCACTGGCGCCAGCCGGGGCATTGGCGCCGCCACCGCACGGCTGGCCGCAAAACATGGCTGGGCCGTGGCCGTCAACTACCTCGCCAACGAGGCCGCCGCCCAGAGCGTGGTCGATGACATTCGGGCAAACGGTGGCACCGCCATCGCGGTGCAGGGTGACGTGGCGAGCGAGGCCGACATCCTGGCCATGTTCCAGGCCGTGGACACCCAGCTGGGCCGCATCAGCGCCCTGGTCAACAACGCCGGCGTGGTGGACGTGACCGCCCGGGTGGACGAAATGGGCACCGAGCGCCTGCGCCGCATGTTCGACACCAACGTGATCGGCAGCATCGTCTGCGCCCGCGAAGCCGTACGGCGCATGAGCACGCGCCACGGCGGCAGCGGCGGTTCCATCGTCAATGTGTCCAGCGCCGCCTCGCGCCTGGGCTCGGCCCACCAGTATGTGGACTACGCGGCGGCCAAGGGCGCCATCGACACCTTCACCATCGGCCTGGCGCGCGAAGTGGCGGCCGAGGGCATCCGTGTGAACGCCGTGCGTCCGGGCCTGATCGAGACCGACATCCACGCCAGCGGCGGGCTGCCCGACCGCGTGCGCGACCTCTCGCACCAGGTGCCCATGCAGCGCGGCGGCACGGCCGACGAGGTGGCCGAGGCCATCGTCTGGTTGATGTCCCCTGCAGCGAGCTACACCACCGCCACCTTGATGGATGTGTCGGGCGGGCGTTAGAAGAGAAGGCCCGGCACCACCCGGTGGCAGGCACGCTGCAGCGCAGCATGCTTGACCGCCAAACGGCGCAGAAAACACCGCATACTCGCCCACAGCCCGGGCTGCGCCACCCTCATCTGCTGTTGGCCTGAGCCCCCCGAAGAACCACCCTGCCCACTTGCCCTTGGGAGCGCCCTGATGGACCTCAAACCCCTGATCACCCTGCTGGCCATCGTGAACCCGCTGGCCATCGTGCCGTTCTTCATCCACTACACGCAGGGCTTCTCGTACCCGCAGCGGCGCCGCACCATCCAGGTGGCCAGCTTCAGCGTGTTCTGCGTGATTGCAGCCTGTGCGCTGCTGGGCCTGCAGATCCTCGACTTCTTCAACATCTCGCTGCAGAGCTTCCAGGTGGGCGGCGGCATGCTGCTGCTCATCAGCGCGATGAACATGCTCAACGCCCAGCCCGCCGAGGCCAAGCCCAGCACCAACGAATATGAAGAAGGCGCCGAAAAGGCCGCCGCCGGCAGCAGCATTGCCGTGGTGCCGCTCACCATTCCGCTGCTCACCGGCCCGGCCAGCATGTCCACCGTGGTGATTTATGCCGACCGCGCCCAGACCTTCTGGCAGCACGCCGCGCTGGTGGGCTACGGCGTGGTCATCGCACTGGCCACGGCCGTGTGCTTTGCGCTGGCCGACCCCATTGCGCGCGTGCTGGGCAAGACCGGCATCAATGTGATGACCCGCCTCATGGGCCTCATTCTGGCTGCGCTGGCCGTGGAAGTGATGGCCGACGGGCTGGGCAAGCTGTTCCCCATCCTCGTCGCACGCTGACCCTCCATGTCCGCCCGCCTGCTGCTGCTCGAAGACGACCCCGCCATCGCCCGCACCGTGGCCTATGCGCTGGAGCGCGATGGCCTGACCGTCACGCACAGCCTGCTGGTGCACGACGCGCGCCAGCAGCTGCAGAGCGCGCGGTTTGACCTGCTGGTGCTGGACGTGGGCCTGCCCGACGGCAGCGGCCTGGACCTGCTGCGCGATGTGCGCAACACCGCGCCCACCGCCGCTCTGCCCGTGCTGATGCTCAGCGCCCACGGCGAAGAAATCGACCGCGTGCTGGGCCTGGAGCTGGGTGCCGACGACTACCTCACCAAACCCTTCAGTCCGCGCGAACTGGCTGCGCGCGTGAAGGCGCTGCTGCGCCGTGCGGGCCACGGCCACGGCAATGGCAACGGCCACCCGGCAGCGCCCGCCGCCACGGCCGCCGCGCTGTTCCACGACGACGAGACGGGCCAGCGCATCAGCCTGCGCGGCCAGGCCCTGGCGCTGACCCGGCGCGAGTACCGCCTGCTGGCCCACCTGCTGCGCGGCGCAGGCCGCATCCATTCGCGCGACGCCCTGCTGGCCGCCGCCTGGGGCGACGACAGCGAAAGCACCGACCGCACGGTGGACACCCACATCAAGACCCTGCGCGCCAAGCTGCGCGAGGTGGACCCGGCGCGCGAGTACATCAGCACGCACCGGGGCATGGGTTACTGCCTGAACATCTGAAGTCAAATTGCCCGCTGGCGCCCATTTAAGAAGCGCTGGCAGCTATTGTTTTTGAAGTAACGCACCATGCGCCTCGGCATCCGCCTGCTGTTCGCCTTCTTCCTCATCAACGGCATCGCCGCGTTCTTTGTGTTGCGCGTGTTCATGGCCGAGATCAAGCCCAGCGTGCGCGAGGTGATGGAAGACATGATGGTGGACACGGCCAACATCCTGGCCGAGCTGGCCAGCGAGGACCTGGCCGCCGGGCGGCTGGCGGCACAGGCCAACAACAGCAGCACCAGTCCGTTTGCCCAGCATGTGCGGCGCTACGCCACGCGGCCCGTTGATGCGGCCATCTGGGGCTTTTCCAAGCAGTCGCTCGACTACCGCATCTACGTGACCGACACCACGGGCCGCGTGCTGTTCGACTCGGAAAACCGCGCCGTGGGCGCCGACTACTCACGCTGGCGCGATGTGGCGCGCACGCTGCGCGGCGAGTACGGCGCGCGCTCTACGCGCGATGTGGAGGACGACGACACCAGCGGCGTGATGCATGTGGCGGCGCCCATCTACGTGAACAGCCAGATCGCGGGCGTGCTCACCGTGGCCAAGCCCACGCGCACGGTGCAGCGCTTCATCGATCGGGCCGAGCGCAAGGTGTTCATGGGCGGGCTGTTGCTGCTGGCGCTATCGGCCGCCGTGGGCGTGGCGGTGACGCTGTGGATGGTGTGGAATGTGCGCCGCCTGCGCGACTACGCGCTGAGCGTGCAGGGCCCGGCCGACGGCGAACGCCACGACCCAACTCTTCCGCCCCCCACGGCCCTGGCCGTTCCCGAGGTGCCCGGCGAGCTGGGCGACCTGGCCCGCGCCATGGACCGCATGCGCGCGCGGCTGGAGGGGCGCGACTACATCGAGGGTTATGTGCGCGCGCTCACGCACGAACTCAAAAGCCCCGTGGCCGCCATCCGGGGCGCGGGCGAGCTGCTGCAGGACGAGCTGCCCGCCGCCGACCGCGCCGAGTTTGCGACCCAGGTGGTGCAGCAAAGCGAACGCCTGCAGCGCATCATCGACCGGCTGCTGGAGCTGTCCAAGCTGGAGCAGCGCCAGCACGCCGAAGGCCGCGCGCCCGTGGCGCTGCACGACTGCGCCGAGGCCGCCATTGCCCAGACCCGCGCCCGCGCGGGGCAGCGCGGCATCACGCTGGCATTGCAAGGGCACGGCACCAGCGGCCCGTGGGAGGCCGAACTGGTGACGCTGGCGCTGACCAACCTGCTGGACAACGCGATCGACTTTGCGCCCGCAGGCAGCACGGTGCGGGTGGAACTGGACGGCGCCACGGTGGCCGTGCAAGACAGCGGCCCCGGCGTGCCGGACTATGCGCTGCCGCGCCTGGGCGAGCGCTTTTTCACCACCGCACGACCGGGCGGCGAGCGCAGCGGATCGGGCCTGGGGCTGGCGATTGTGCAGCGCGTGATGGCGCTGCATGGGGGGCAGATGGTGGCGCGCAACACGGCGCCGGGGCTGCGGGTGGAGCTGGTGTACCGCGCCGCCTGAGCAGCGAAAGCCACCGCCAGCGATCCCCACTTCACACTGGCCTCACAAACTTCATAGCGCCCTCACAGCGCGCCACAACACTGCCTCCACAACAGTCACTTGTGGAGGATCTTTTGTTCAAACACCCCTTGTTCACCAAGCTGGCGGCGCTGACCGCCATCACCGTGTTGCTGCTCTTTGGCCTGGGCCTGATCGAAGACGTGGTGCGCGACCGGCTGCGCTACCGCAGCATCACCGCTCAAAGCGTGGCCGAGAGCCTGGCGGGGCCGCAGACGCTGATGGGCCCCATGATCCACAGCGCCTGCGTGGAAAGCTGGGATGAAGAAGTCGGCAAGGGCGAGGAGCGCCGCATGGTCGAAAGGCGCCGCGAGTTCATCCTGACCGCCATGCCCGAGCAGCTCAAGCTCACCACCGGCGCCGCGATGGAGGAACGCGCACGCGGGCTGCACAAGGTGAACACCTACAACCTCAAGGCCCACGTGACGGCGCAATGGGGTTCGCTGGCCAGCCTGCTGCCGCAGAGCAGCATGAAGAATTCGCGCATGCACTGCGGCGCACCCATCGTGATGATGGCTGTGGGCGATGCGCGCGGCATCCGCACCGCGCAGTTCACCATGGGCAGCCAGGCGCTGGCCCTCAAGCCCGGCACCTTCCACCCTACCTACAGCCGGGGCCTGCACGCGGTGCTGCCCGAATCCGTGCGCGGCAAGGCCGATGGCCTGACCGCCACGCTGGACCTGGAACTGGTGGGCACCGAGCGCCTGGCCATCGTGCCGCTGGGCGGCAACACCGAGGTGCTGATGACCAGCAGCTGGCCCCACCCGTCGTTTGCCGGGCGCTTTCTGCCATCGGAACGCGAGGTCAAGAAGACCGGCTTTTCGGCCCAGTGGCGCCTGTCGTCCCTGGCCACCACGGCGCAGGCCGACATTGCGAACGGCAAGCGCATCTGCCTGGGCGCGGATGAGGGCAGCGACTATGCACACAGCGGGGCCACGCCGGGCGACTGCGCCGACAGCTTCAGCGTGGCATTCATCGACCCGGTGAATCCCTATTCCCTGTCGGACCGCGCGACCAAGTACGGTGTGCTGTTCATCGCCCTCACCTTCGTGGCCGTGGGCCTGTTCGAGCTGATGAAGAAGCTGCGCGTGCACCCGGTGCAGTACCTGCTGGTGGGCAGCGCGCTGTGCAGCTTCTTCCTGCTGCTGGTGAGCCTGTCGGAGCACCTGACGTTTGGCATTTCGTACGCGGTGGCCGCAAGCGCGTGTGTGCTGCTGCTGGCCTATTACGCCAGCCACATGCTGGGCGGGCTCACGCGTGGTGTGCCACTGGGGGCGGGCATTGCGCTGCTGTATGGCCTGCTGTACGTGCTGCTGCAGCTCGAGCAGACAGCGCTGGTGGTAGGTGCGATTGCGCTCTTCCTGGTGCTGGCAGCGGTGATGGTGTTGACGCGCAAGGTGAACTGGTACGGCCTGTCGCAAGGCGGCACGCCCCCGCGCCCCACCATGCCGCCCATGCAGCGCCCCGCAGCCCCCCGCGCGGAGGCTGCATGAACGCCGCCGCGCAGACCACCCGCTGGGCCCAGTACCTGGCGCAGGCCCAGGCCCTGACGCCGCCCGCCAGCACCGGCCCCGCAAGGGGCCCTGCGCTGACCGCCGCCGAATCGGCCCGCGTGCAGCGCCACCGCGACCAGTTGATGGCGGCCCTGCGGTCGCAGGACCGGCTGGCCTTGCACTGCGCCAAGCAGCAGGTGCTGGACGCAGCCTTTTGCCCCCACCGTGCCGAGGCGGACCACAGCCACGGAGGGCCTGCAAGCGGCGCTGCAGATTCGCCCGCCCTGCGCCGGGCGCTGCGCGACCTGGCGTGGCGCACCGCGGCCTTGCGGTTGCCGCGCCGCCCGGAGTTCTGAAGGTGTCCCGAGGGTCGTGCGCAGGCCCCTGGGGCACAGTTTTTAGTAAAAACTGGTGGTAGCGCTAGTGCAATATGCGCCAGCAGCTATCAAAAGCAGAGCATCTACACCACCACGGTGCGGCTGCGCCCCTCGCGCTTGGCGGTGTAGAGCGCAGAGTCCAGCAGCCGCAGGGTGATGTCCAGCGGCCGCAGCGGGTCGAACAGGGTGAGCCCCATGCTGACCGACAGCACCAGCGCCGGCTCGATGCCGGGCAGCGGGTGGGCGGCCAGCGCCGCATGCACACGCTCGGCCACCACCTGTGCCTGGTCGAGCCCGGTGGCGGGCAACAGGGCCAGAAACTCCTCGCCCCCCCAGCGCCCCAGCACATCGGCCGCGCGGAAGGCGTCGCGGCACAGGGTGGCAAACAGCTGCAGCGCCTGGTCACCCACATGGTGGCCGTACACGTCGTTCACGCGCTTGAAGTGGTCCAGGTCCATCATCAGCAGGCTGGCTGGCTCATTGCCGCGCTGCAGCAGTGCCCATTCCTGGCGCAGGCGATCGGTGAACGAGCGGCGGTTGGCCAACCCGGTCAGCACATCGGTGTGGGCCAGCACCGCCATCTGGTGGCGCGCCGCCTCCAGCTCCATCAGCATCTGGCCCTGGCGGTCGTTGGCACGCTTGAGCTCCAGCAGCCGGATCACCTGGCGCGCCAGGGCGGACAGCAGGTCCTGCACCTTGGCTGACAGCTCGCGCGGCCGGTGGTCCAGCACGCACAGCGTGCCCAGCACAAAGCCATCGGGCGTGACCAGCGGCGCCCCGGCGTAAAAGCGCAGTGGGTTCTTCTGCGTGACGATCGCATAGTGCGCAAAGCGCGGGTCTTGTGCCAGGTCGGGCACGATGAAGACGCCGGACTGGCGGATGGCATAGCGGCACACCGACTCGCTCAGCGGGGTTTCCCGCAGCGCAAACCCACGGGCGGCCTTGAACCACTGGCGCTGGCTGTCCAGCAGGCTGATCAATGCCACGGGCGCTTCGCACACGTAGCCCGCCAGGTCGGCCAGCTCGTCGTAGGCGGGCTCCATGGGAGTGTCGAGAATGCCGTAGCGCTGCAGGGCCTGGAGACGGGCAGTGTCGTCGCAGGGGTCGTCGGGAGGGGTGGTGTCGGCCATGATGCGAAGCGGCCGCGCCGCCCCCAATTGCCTTGAGATGGGGCAGCATGCCACACAAGCAGGACGGCTGCACGGGTGAAAGCCCGATGGCCCCCGGGTCACGCCAAAGTGGTGCTCTGGCCGTGCCGTGCCTGCCTCTCGTTTGTTCGTTCAGCGTCTGCTGGCGCTTGCCGCTGCGGGCAGGCAGCGCAGCTGCGTCGCTGTCAGGCAGCCACAGCGGGCGCGATATCGCGTTGGGCAGCGGGCTCGCTGGCACCCGGGGCGTCGGCGTCCGAACACGTGGCCCCACCGCAACCGTGGATCAACGCACCCGGCAACGCACCGGGAGCATGCACGACGCCGGTCACAGGGTCAAACCCCACGCGGCGCAGGTGCAGGGCCAGCGAGGCATCCATGCTCTGCGCATGCTGCGGAAACCACAGCGCCAGCTCGCTGGCCATGACGCGCAGCACCTTCAGGTCGCCCTGTTCGGCGCGGGCCGTGCCTTCACGCATCACCTGCAGCACAACCTTGTGCTGCATGCTGTGGCAGTTGCCCGATGCAAATCGGGTGGAGGCCATCCAGTCGTCTTCCTGCCCGAAATGCTGCTCGGTGTGCTCCACCAGCGCGCACCAGCGGGGCAGCAGGTCGGCGTCACCGGCCTGGTCCACGGCGGCCAGCAAGTCGACGAACTCCCGGTGGGTGTCATCCATCAGGGGCAGGTCGAGGTTCAACGCATCAGACCATTCGAGGTGGGCCATGGGACTCCTTGGGCGGGCAGATCAAACGAAGGTGCGAGCTTAGAAGCCCCGGCCCGGCCGGGTGTTGATGCAGGTCATGGCCACGCCATACGCAGCCAGGCCCTGCACCGCGCGCGGCGGGCAGGGCCTGGTAGTGCAAGGGACTTGGGCGCCCAGCGCCCGCCCCATCAGCTCTGGCCGTACATGCGCTTGGCGTCGTCCACACACTTGGACTTGAGGTCGCCAGTCATCGTCTCGCAGCGCTCCTTGGCAGCCTTGTAGTTGGCTTCATTCTTCTCGGCGGTGGCGTCCTTGCGCGCCTCGGCCACGTTGGCGGCCTTCTCGGCCGCTGTGTCTGCAGGCTTGGCCTGGGCGGCGGCCACCTTGGCGTTTTCCTTGGCCTTCACATGTTCGGCCTTGGCATCCTTCACGCACACGTCCTTGGCGTTGCCGGTCAGGTCGTCGCACTTTTCCTTGGCGACAGCGTAGGCGGCGTCGGCACGGGCTTCAGCCACCTTCTGGCTGGCCTTGGCGCTGGGCTTGTACTGGGCTTCGAGCTCGGCCTTGGCCACGTCTTCGGTGCCCTTGGCTTCCTTCATACAGATGTCCTTGGCGTTGGCCTTGAGGGCATCGCATTTTTGCTTGTTCATCTTGTAGTCCGCCGAGATGCTGTCCTTGGCGGCCTTGTGCTCTGCGGGGGTCATGGCAAAAGCGGTGGTAGCCATCAGACCGGCGGCGCAGGCGGCGATCAGGGTGCGTTGGAATGTCATGGTTTTCTCCTCGATGAAATTGAATGCAATGGGTGTGGATCTTGTAGGGGCGGTGCGCCAGGGGTGGCCTGGCGGGGGCGGGGCGAAAGCCCCGCAGCGCGGTCGCGCTATCAGTCGTTGAAGCGGAAGTCGGGGTGGCGGTCCTGCCATTCCTTGAGCTGCTTTTCGGCCACGTCGCGGGCGATGCCCTGGCGCTCTTGCAGCTTGCCCAGGAACTGTTCGCGCTTGCCGTCGATGACATCGAAGTCGTCGTTCGTGAGCTTGCCCCACTGCTCGATCATCTTGCCCTTGAACTGCTTCCAATTGCCCTTGATGGTGTCTTCATTCATGGTGTCACTCCTCAAAAAACTTCGCCTCAGCCATCCACTCGGAGTGCGTGGAACCTTTGCGTGATGCGATGGAATTCACTGTAAAAATGATCCGGCGACGGCGCCGTAGTCCATGCCACGCAGCACGCGTCAGCACAGGACTACGGGCGTGACGGACATCGCCGATGAAATGGCTCCCACCCTCTGGCGAAGACGAGCGAGGCCTCCATGCAAGGTACAAAGTGTTGCAATGGCCCATCATTCAGGCCGCCGGCGCAGCGGGCATTGCATAGGCGTGTTTCGCTTGGTAACACTTGTGTTTCCAGGCGGGCGTGGCGTGTGATTTAGTCATGGCTGTGCTGCCAGCGGCAGACTTTTTGACCACGACCACCATGACACATCGATACGAGGAGACTCTGACAACCGCGGTTGCAGAGGCACCAGAGGGCCTGCCCCTCCCCCCCGAAAAC
>NZ_JBWKYJ010000080.1:0-20945 GCF_059423685.1 Acidovorax sp. GW460-11-11-14-LB4
ATCGCCCCCCGCATCGCCTCCAAAAACAACCGTAGCCTTGCCGGATAAAACCGCGCATACGGGTACACCAAATACACCGGCAGGGGCGCCGCGTGCCAGGTGGGCACCAGGTGCAGCAGCTTCCCTTGCCGCACATCGTTGTCCACGATCCATGCCGATGAAATGCACGCCCCCAGCCCGGCCAGGGCGGCACTGCGCAGGGCGTACAGGCTGTCGGTGGCCAGGCGGGGTGTGATGCCAAACGTGTGGGCCTCGCCGCCGGGCTCTTGGGTCAGCGTGACCTCGCGGCGGTAGAAGGTGCTCAGGGCCAGCCAGGGCAGGGGCTGCAGGTCTTGCGCATGCTGGGGCGTGGGGCGCCCGGCCATCAGGGCGGGGGCAGCCAGCACGATGCGGGGTACCTCGGCCAGGCGCACCGCGACCACGCTGGGGTCGTCCACCGCGCCGACCTGGATGGCGCAGTCGATGCCTTCGGCGATGAAGTTGGGGCGGCGGTCGTGCAGCATCCATTCCACGTCCACCTCGGGGTAGCGGCGCAGGTAGGCCATCAGCGGGGCGATGAACTGGTCTTGCCCAAAGGCGTGGGGCGCCAGCACGCGCAGGGTGCCGCGCGGGGTGTCTGCCGTGCCGCGCAGGTCGTCCTCCATGGCGCGCCAGTCTTCCAGCAGGGCCTTGGCGTGGGCAAAGCAGCGGTCGCCGTCTTCGGTGAGCTTCATCACATGGGTGGAGCGCTGCAGCAGCTTGACGCCCAGGCTGCGCTCCAGTGCCTGCAGGCGGCGGCTCACGGTGGGCTGGCTGGTGCCCAGTTGCTGGGCGGCGGCAGACAGGCTGCCGGCCTCGACGATGCGGACAAAGGTCTGCATCAGCTCGATGCGGTCGGCGCCGGGTTGCAAGGCTGGCAGGGTGTTGGTCATACGCCAAGCGTATAACGAATCTGCAATTCAGCCTACTACCCAGCGCGGCGGCGGGCTAGAACAATCGCACCATTCCTTTTTAACCGATGGTGTTGTGATGTCTTCCATTCAAAACGTGCATGCAAGTGGCGCAGCGGGGCTTGCCCCGGTGGCGCCGCCTGCGGAGGGGGCGGTGAGTGCGCCGCTCTTATTGCTGCTGGCGACGACGGCGGGGCTGAGCGTGGCCTCGCTGTACTACAGCCAGCCCATGCTGGGCGTGCTGGGGCCCGACATGCAGGCCGACAGCCGCGTGGTGGGGCTGGTGCCCACGCTCACGCAGCTGGGGTATGCGCTGGGCATCTTGCTGCTGGCGCCGCTGGGCGACCGGTTTGACCGGCGCCGCATCATCGTCATCAAGTCCATCGCGCTGATGCTGGCGCTGCTGCTGAGTGGCTTGGCGCCCGGCATGGGCGCGCTGCTGGCGGCCAGCCTGGCCGTGGGCCTGGCGGCCACGGTGGCGCAGGACGTGGTGCCCGCCGCCGCCACGCTGGCCCCGGCTGCGCAGCGCGGGCGCATGGTGGGCACGGTGATGACGGGGCTGCTGCTGGGCATTTTGCTGTCGCGCGTGGTCAGCGGCTTTGTGGCGCAGCAGTGGGGCTGGCGCACGGTGTACGTGGCGGCGGCGGTGGCCATTGCGCTGCTGACGGTGGCCGTGTGGCGTGGGTTGCCGCGCTTTGCGCCCACCACGCAGCTGGGCTATGGCGCGCTGATCGGGTCGATGGTGGCGCTGTGGCGCCAGCACGCAGCGCTGCGCCGTGCGGCCTGGGCGCAGGGGCTGTTGGCGGTGGGCTTCAGCGCGTTCTGGTCCACGCTGGCGGTGATGCTGCACAGCCAGTTCAACTTGGGCACGGCGGCGGCAGGTGCGTTTGGCCTGGCCGGGGCTGCAGGTGCACTGGCTGCCCCACTGGCCGGGCGCCTGGCCGACAAGCGCGGGCCCGAGGTGGTGACACGCTACGGCGCCGGGCTGGCCGCCGTGTCGTTTGCGGTGATGGCGCTGGCGCCACTGCTGCCTTCGCAGGCCCAGCTGGGCTTGATTGTGGTCAGTGCCATCGGCTTTGACTTTGGCGTGCAGGCCACGCTGGTGGCGCACCAGACCATCGTGTACGGCATCGACCCTGCGGCGCGCAGCCGGCTCAATGCGCTGCTGTTCACCGGCATGTTCATCGGCATGTCGGCCGGGGCTGCGCTGGGCAGCCTGGCGCTGGCGCAGTGGGGCTGGCTGGGGGTGGTGGGCTTGGCCACCGTGGGGTCGCTGGCGGCGCTGGCGGTGCGCATGGGGCGCCGCCGGGGCTGATTTGGGGTGAAATAGGGCTGTAGCGCTAGTGGATCATGCGCTGGCAGCTATCAAAAAAAGAGCGACCCTGGGGTCGCTCTTTTTGTTGGGTGCGGGGTTGAGGTGCTTTGCTATGCACCGGCCCGTCGGCGGTGGGCCTGCGCTGGCTCAGGCCTTTTTCACCTCAATGTGGTACAGCCCCCAGGGGCACAGGCCAAAGCGCTCCTTCACGGGCTTGTCCTTGAAGGCGGGCAGCACGTCCGCGTCGTACACGGCCCACTGCGGGCCCAGGCCGCCCAGGGCCATGGGTTGGCCGTCGATGTGGGTGGCGACGATCATGCGGTAGGCCTGGGCGTCGGCCATGCTGATGTTGACGTTGTAGCCGTCCACCGCGCGCAGGCCCAGTTGCACGGGGCTGCCAGCAGCCACACCGGCGGCGGCCAGCACGGTGGTGAGCAGGGGGCCCTTGAGCGTGTGGGGCTTGCTGTCGTATTCCAGCGTGGGCTTGATGGTGACGGCGGGCATGCGCGCCAGGGCGGCGGCGTCCAGTGCAAAGGCCTTGTCAAACTGGATGCCGTGTTTGCCCATCATCTGGTCGATGGTGGTGTCCAGTGCGCCGCGGTTGGACTGGGTGATGGCGCCGCTGATGGTGAGCAGCGTGGGGCCGCTGGGGGCCTTGGCCGGCGTTGCGGCGTGGCTGCTGCCTGTGGCGGTCCACAGGCCTGCCAGGCCCATGCCGGCGGCGACGAAGTTGCGCTTGTTCATGCTCATGGGAGGGTGCTCCTTGATGGAAATCAGGGGCGCATGGTAAGCGCAAGCGGTGCTCCCCGCCACGCAAAAAGTGGCACGGGGTGTGGCTCGGCGGCGGGGGGTGTTGTGCGTGTCAGGCCGCCTTGTCGATCGCGAAGGGGCGCAACACGTTTTTGAAGCTGCGGTCCCACAGGGGCGCCACTTGCGCGGGGCCGTCCAGCACGCCCAGTTGCAAAAAGGTGTCGACCACCGCCTGGTGGCCTTGCACCACAGCGTCGTCCACGGGGCGCAGGTCGTAGTCGGTGCTGCGGCTGTTCCACAGCTCGATCAGGTCGCCCACGGGCACGCGGGTTTCGGCTGACTGGGCCCGGGCGTAGTCCAGGTAGTTGCCGTTGGCCCACTGGTAGGCGCGGCGCAGGCGCAGCAGGTAGTCGCTGATGGCGGCGTGGCGCGCTGGGTCGTCCACCGCGCGCGGGTTGGCATAGATGGGAAAGTTGCCCGACAGGTAGCCCACACCGGTCTTGATCACGCGGGCGCCGTAGCGCAGCCGCGCCAGCTGGCCGTTGTAGCCGTAGATGGCCCAGGCATCAAGGTCGCCCCGGTCAAAGGCCGAGAGCCCATCGGCCGGGGTGAGGTTGATGGCCGTGATGTCGGCAAACGACAAGCCCGCTTCGGCCAGCTGCTTGCTCAGGTAGTAGTGCGAGGTGGTGGCGCGCACATAGCCCACGCGTTTGCCTTTCAGGTCGGCAATGCGCTGGATGGGGGCATCCTTGCGGGCCAGGGTGACCTGGTTGTTCAGGTCTTCGCGCACCACGGCAATGAAGCGCACCTGCGCCTTTTGCCGGGCGGCAAACAGGGCAGGGATCTCGCTGCCCGAGCCCAGGTCCAGCGCGTCGCCGTTCAGGGCCTCGATGTGCAGCACGCCGTTGTTCAGCTCGCGCCATTCGATGCGGTAGGGCGTGTTGCCCTGGCCCGATGCGGCGATCAGCGCGCGCCACAGGCCTTTGTAGGTGCCAATGCGCAGGGTGACCTTGGACAGGTCGGGCGCGCCGGGCGATGCCGCCAGTGCGGGCACACCCGCTGTGGCCGCCCATGCGGCGGCGCCCAGGCCGGTTTGGAGGAGATGGCGGCGGTTCAGTGAAGAAGGGGTATGGGGCATGGCAGGCTGGTGTGTGGATCGGTGTGTCAAGCCACAAGGTTCCAACAAGCCCGGCGGCAGCGCAAAGACCATTGCGTAGCATCGATATGCGGCAAACGCAGCACCCACCGTGGTGCATGCGAAAACCGCATGTGGTCACGCGGATTTCTTCGTTGGCGCGGGGCGGGGGCGCTCCTATGGTGGGCGGGTTCGTTTCTCTTTCGTCCACCTCACCGATCTGGAAAGCCGCCGCCCATGTCTGCCGTCCTCAAGCCCCTGCCCGCCACCGACCTCGCCCGCAACCCCGCGCCGCAGCGCAAGGACTGGTTTGATGCGCCCAGCCCGCGCCCCACGGTGCAGGCCGAGCGCCGCTACCGGCAGGAGAACCTGGCCGTGGCCTTTCGGCTGTTTGCACAGCAGGGGTTTGACTACGGGCTGGCAGGCCACATCACTGCGCGCGACCCGGAGTGGACGGACCACTTCTGGGTGAACCCGCTGGGCGTGCATTTTTCGCAGATCAAGGTGTCCGACCTGCTGCTGGTGAACGCGGCAGGCGAGATCGTCATCGGCCAGGGCCCGCTGAACCGCGCGGCGTTTGCCATCCACGCGGCGTTGCACGAGACGCGGCCCGACATCATTGCTGCGGCCCACACCCATTCCACATACGGCAAGGCGTGGTCTGCGCTGGGCCGCAAGCTCGACCCGCTGACGCAGGACTCGTGCATCTTCTATGAAGACCACGCGCTGTTCGACGACTTCACGGGGGTGGTGCTGGAGACGGACGAGGGCTTTCGCATTGGCAAGGCGCTGGGGGCGCAGAAGGCGGTGATCCTGCAGAACCACGGCATCCTGACGGCGGGCCCGTCGGTGGAGGCGGCGGCGTGGTGGTACATCGCGCTGGAGAACGCCTGCCAGGCCCAGCTGCTGGCCGAGGCGGCGGGCACGCCCCAACCCATTCGCCACGAGATCGCGCAGCACACGCATGCACAGATCGGCGGGCCCGGCGGCGCGCAGTTTGCCTTCAGGAACCTGTTCGACATCCTTGTGCGGCAGCAGCCCGAGGTGCTGCAATGAACGCGCCGCTGACCTGGGGGCAGGTGGCGCGCACGCTGGCGGTGGAGTTTGCCGAGCGCGCCGTGGCGCATGACCGGGACGGGAGTTTTCCGCACCAGAACTTTGCCGACCTGCAGCAGGCCGGCCTGCTGGCGCTGGCCGCGCCGCGCACGCTGGGCGGGCAGGGCGCGTCGGCCGCGCAACTGGGCGAGGTGATTGGCGCAGTGGGCCAGGGCTGCCCGGCCACCGCGCTGGTGCTGACCATGCAGTACATCCAGCAGCGCGGCATGGGGCGGCCCGGCTCGCCCTGGCCGCAGGCGCTGGCCCGGCAGCTGGTGCACGAGTCGCACAACGAGGTGTCGCTCATCAACGCGCTGCGCGTGGAGCCCGAGCTGGGCTCGCCCGCACGCGGCGGCCTGCCTGCCACAGTGGCACGGCACACATCCGAGGGCTGGCGCATCAGCGGGCACAAGGTGTATTCGACCGGCGCGCCCATCCTGCGCTGGTATGTGGTGTGGGCCCGCACCGATGAAGAGGTGCCGCGCGTGGGCTCGTTCCTGGTGCGGGCCGGTTCGCCCGGCATCCGCATCGACGCCACCTGGGACCACCTGGGCCTGCGCGCCAGTGGCAGCCACGATGTGATCCTGCAGGACGTGCTGACTCCCCACGACCACGCGCTGGATGTGCGCCTGCCGCAGGACTGGGCCCGTGGCGAGCCCGCCATGCTGGCCGAGATGACGGTGATGCTGGGCGCGCTGTACACGGGCGTGGCCCGCGCGGCGCGCGACTGGGTGGCGCGCTTTCTGCGCGAGCGCACGCCCGCCAACCTGGGTGCACCCCTGTCCAGCCTGCCGCGCGCCCAGGAGGCCGTGGGCCGCATCGAGGCCCTGCTGCTCACCAATGACCGGCTGATCGCCAGCGTGGCGCATGACCTGGACACCGGCACCCTGGTGCCTGCGGTGGACAGCGGCCTGGTGAAAACCGTGGCCACGCAGAACGCCATCGACGTGGTGCAGGCGGCGCTGCAGCTGTCCAGCAACCACGGCCTGGCACGCAAAAACCCGCTGGAGCGTCACCTGCGCGATGTGTTGTGTGGCCGTGTGCACACCCCGCAGGAGGACAGCGCCCACATTGCCGCAGGCCGCCGCGCACTGGGCCTGGGCTGAGACGATGAGAACGGTTACGCCATGAATGCCGTGCTGGCCCCACGCCCCCTGGTGGTGTTGAACCAGACCGGTGCCGAGGCCGATGCCCTGGTGGCCGCTGCGGGCTTGCCCGTGGCCCTGGCCGACGATGCCGCTGTGCCTGCCTGGGAGCGCGCCGCTGATGCGGATGTGCTGTTCACCGGCCCGCGCAATGGATGGCGCAATGCGCCCGCGCAGCCTCCGGCGGGCTGGCCGGGGCGCCTGCAGTGGGTGCATGTGGCGTCGGCGGGCATCGACTTCTTTCCGCCGTGGTTGCTGCAGGTGCCGCTGGTGACATGTTCACGCGGTGTGGCGGCTGTGCCCATTGCCGAATATGTGATCACGGCGCTGCTGGCACACCAGCGCGACTGGGACACACTGCGCGTGCAAGGGGCCGACCCATGGCGTGAGACCTTTGCGCGGGTGGACCAGCACCTGCCCGGCACCCTGCAGGGCCGCACCCTGGGCATTGCGGGCTATGGCGCCATTGGCCGCGCGGTGGCCGTGCGTGCACAGGCGCTGGGCATGCAGGTGGTGGCGCTGCGGCGTGGGGGGGCGCCGGTGGGTGAAGGGGGTGAAGGCGTGCAGGCGGTGGGCTCCATCGAGCAGCTGCTGGCGGCGTCTGACCACCTGGTGCTGGCCCTGCCCATCACCGCCCAGACCTACCACCTCATCAACGCGGCCACGCTGGCCCATGCGCGGCCGGGGCTGCACCTGGTGAACATTGCGCGCGGCGCCCTGGTGGACCAGCAGGCATTGCTGCATGCGCTGGATGCGGGCCGCCTGTCGGGCGCCACGCTGGATGTGACCGACCCCGAGCCTTTGCCCGACGGCCACCCTCTGTACCACCACCCGCGTGTGCGCATCACGCCACACGTGTCGTGGGCCGCACAAGGGGCTGCGGAGGTGACGGCGCGCAAGTTTGTGGACAACCTGCAGCGCTTTGTGGCCGGGCTGACGCTGCACGACGTGGTGGACAGGGAGCGTGGCTACTGAGCGCCGCAGGCCAGCGGGCCACCCCACCCACACCCTGCGCGTGCATGCGAAAACCGCATATGGATGCTTGCAAGCCTTCGTTGGCGCCGCGTGGGGTGGGTGATGCAATGAATGCCGAATCAACCTTGCCTTCATTGACCACACCATGCTGCGCCGCCAATTCCATCATCTGCTGACCGCCTCGGTCGCTGCCAGTTCATTCCTGTCGCCCGTCCTCACCCATGCCCAAACCTCGTCGCGCGTGCTGCTGCGTGCGGGCGACCAGAAGGGTGGGCTGCAGGCGCTGCTGGACGCAGCGGGCGAGCTCAAGAACCTGCCCTACGACATCAAGTGGAGCGAGTTCCCGGCGGCTGCGCCACTGGCCGAGGCGCTCAACGCCAACGCGGTGGACTTTGGCCCCATTGGCGATGCGCCGCTGCTGTTCACGCTGGCGGCGGGCAGCCGGGTCAAGGCGTTTGCGGCCAGCCGCTCAGATGCCTACGGCACGGCCGTGCTGGTGGCGCCCCACTCGCCGCTCAAGACGGCGGCCGACCTCAAGGGCAAGAGCATTGCCACCAACCGGGGCTCCATCGGCCATCTGGTCACCCTCAAGGCGCTGGAGTCGGCAGGCATCAAGGCCGACGATGTGCAGCTGCGCTTCATCCCGCCGCCAGACGCCAAGCTGGCGCTGACGCAGGGCTCGGTCGATGCCTGGGCCACCTGGGAGCCCTACACCGCGCTGGCCGAGACCAGCGGCCATGCGCGCGTGCTGGTCAGCGGCCGGGGCCTGTGGTCGGGCCTGAGCTTTCTGGCGGCCACCGATGCGGCCCTGGCAGAAAAGCGTGCTGCGCTGGCGGACTTCAAGGAGCGCGTGGCGCGTGCGCAGGTGTGGTCGTACCAGAACGCCAAGCCGTTTGGCCAGTCGCTGGCGCGCATCGTGGGCATTCCGGCCGATGCGGCGCAGCTGCAGTTTGAGCGCCGCGCCACCCGCTGGCAGGACATCGACGCCCAGGTGCTGGCCGACCAGCAGAAGACGGCCGACTTTTATCTGGCGGCAGGCCTCATCAAGCAGCGGCTGGATGTGCGGGGCACGTTCGACACCAGTTTCAATGTGGGCAAGGGCTGAGGACGGCTGCTCCCGACCTTTCGCCGTTCGGCATTCACCGTTTGCAGCTCGTCCGTCCCGGTGGGCGTTGGGTGGGTTGAAGCGCTGGATGTGGTTCTGCAAGCTTCAACGGAACACGCTGGTGTGTCCAACGCGCCCCTCCCTGACCTTGAGCCACCGGGGTGCATGCCGCCCCGCGCCAGCAACCTTGCGCTGGCCGCACCACAATCGGGTCATATGACCTCTTCTTCGACGATGCTGCGGGTGATCAGCCTGGCAGCCTTTTGCAGCATGGCTTCCATGCGTGTCTGCGACCCGATGCTGGTGTCCCTGGCACGCGAGTTTTCTGTCACCACGGGCGATGCGTCGGCTGTCATCGCGGCGTTTGCCGTGTCATATGGCGTGCTGCAGTTGTTTTATGGCCCCCTGGGCGACCGGCTGGGCAAGGTGCGGGTGGTGATTGGCGCCACCTTTGCCTGTGCGCTCTTCAGCGGCGTGACGGCGCTGGCGCCCACGCTGCCGGTGCTGGTGGCGGCGCGGGCTGCCATGGGCGCGTCGGCGGCAGGCATCATCCCGCTGTCGATGGCCTGGATTGGCGACAACGTGCCGTACGAGCAGCGGCAGGAGACCCTGGCGCAGCTGATGGTGGCCACGGTGTCGGGGATGATGGCCGGGCAGTGGTTTGGCGGCTTTGCGGTCGAGGCGCTGGGCTGGCGGGCTGCGTTTGTGGTGCTGTCGCTGCTGTTTTTGACCGCCGCGAGCCTGCTGTGGCGGCAAGCCCGCGCCATGGCGGCCAGCACCCCGGCACCTGCGGCTGGCGGTGCGGTGCCGCCCGCTTTTTCGCTGTCGGCTTACCTGGCCAACACGGCCGCGTTGCTGCGCATGCCCCGGGTGCGCTGGGTGCTGACCGTGGTGGCGGTGGAGGGCGCCCTGGCCTTTGGCACGCTGGCTTTTGTGCCCGCACGCATGGTGGACGGGTTTGGGCTGTCGGCCTCAGCGGCCGGCGGGGTGATGGTGCTGTATGGCGTGGGCGGGCTCATCTACAGCCTGCTGGCGCGCCGTTGGCTGGCGCTGCTGGGTGAGCGGGGCCTGGCGCTGATGGGCGCCTCGCTGATTGCTGCCGGGCTGTTGCTGCTGGCCTGGGGGCCGGTGGCGGCCTGGGGGGTGCTGGGCTGCTTCTTTGCCGGGGTGGGGTTTTACATGCTGCACAACACGCTGCAGGTGCAGGCCACGCAGATGGCGCCCGAGGCCCGGGGCACGGCGGTCACGCTGTTTGCGTGCCTGCTGTTCCTGGGGCAATCGCTGGGTGTGCTGCTGGTGGCGGCCAGTGTGGACCGGGGCTGGATCGCGCCCGTGTTCTCGGTGGCGGCACTGGGGGTGCTGGTGCTGGGCGCGCTGGTGTCGCGCAAGGTGAATGGCCGGGTGGCGGTGCCCGCGGGAGCGTAGTCTGGAGTCGGCCGCACCGTGCAAATAACTTTGATGTCTTATTACTTTATTTTTTGATAGTTTGATTCTTTATGGCGCAATAGTACATTCCCTGATCTTTGTGTCTTTTGGGGCCGAACCCGCGCCGCCCGGCGTGTGGCGGCCCTTTGTGTTTCATGATCGAACTACGGGGTATCACCCAAACCTACCAGGGCTCACAAGGCCCGGTCGAGGCGCTCAAGGGCATCGACCTCACCATCCAGCCGGGCGAAGTGTTCGGCATCATCGGCAAGAGCGGCGCGGGCAAAAGCTCGCTGGTGCGGGTGATCAACCTGCTCAACCGGCCCACCACGGGCCAGGTCATCGTGGGTGGGCAGGACCTGACCCAGCTGAACGACGCGCAGCTGCGCGAGGCGCGCCGCGAGATCGGCATGGTGTTCCAGCACTTCAACCTCCTGTCGTCACGCACCGTGTTTGACAACGCCGCGCTGCCGCTGGAGCTGGCGGGCATGGACAAGGCCGCCATCCGCGAGCGTGTGAACCCGCTGCTGGAGCTGGTGGGCCTGTCGGCCCTGGCCGACCGCTATCCGGCGCAGATTAGTGGCGGGCAAAAGCAGCGTGTGGGCATTGCGCGTGCGCTGGCCAGCCGCCCCAAGGTGCTGCTGAGCGACGAAGCCACCTCGGCGCTGGACCCGGAAACCACGCGCTCCATCCTCGACCTGCTGCGCCAGGTCAACCGCGAGCTGGGCCTGACGGTGGTGCTGATCACCCACCAGATGCAGGTCATCAAGCAGGTGGCCGACCGCGTGGCCGTGATCGAGGCCGGCCGCATCGTGGAGCAGGGCCGGGTGCTGGACGTGTTCACCCGCCCGCAGCAGGCCATCACCAAGAGCCTGATCGACGAGATCCTGCCGCAAGAGCTGCCCGCCAGCGTGCTGGACCATGTGCGCAAGCTGGCAGGCCAGCTGAGCGCAGGACGAACCGGCCAGCTGCTGCGCCTGTCGTACGCCGGGGACAGCGCCTACCAGCCCATCCTGTCGCAGCTGATCCGCCAGTTTGGCGTGGACATGAGCATCCTGCACGGGCAAGTGGACGAGATCCAGGACGAAACCTTTGGCTCGCTGGCCGTGTACGCCAGTGGCGAGGCCGAGAGCGTGCGGGGCGCCGTGGCGCACCTGCGCGCGGGCGGGGTCGAGGTGGAAGAAGTGGCCGTGGCCGGTTAAGAGGGAGCACACATCATGTTCAACAACTTCACGCCAGCCATGCTGGATCTGTTTGCTTCGTCGCTGTGGGAGACGCTCATCATGGTCGGCATCTCCGGCCTGGTGGGCGGCTTGCTGGGGGTGCCGCTGGGCGTGTTCCTGCGCCTGACCGATGACGGCGGGGTGCTGGAGAACGGCCCCGTCAACAAGCTGGTGGGCTGGCTGGTCAACGCCGTGCGGTCCACGCCCTTCATCATCCTGCTGGTTGCCATCATCCCGTTCACGCGGC
Source organism: Acidovorax sp. GW460-11-11-14-LB4 (assembly GCF_059423685.1). Classification (NCBI taxonomy): domain Bacteria; kingdom Pseudomonadati; phylum Pseudomonadota; class Betaproteobacteria; order Burkholderiales; family Comamonadaceae; genus Acidovorax; species Acidovorax sp. GW460-11-11-14-LB4. The sequence goes on from NZ_JBWKYJ010000080.1 coordinate 11,345, forward strand.
TCATCACCGGCTCGTCCATCGGCACGGCCGCCGCCGTGGTGCCGCTGACCATTGCCGCTGCCCCGTTTGTGGCCCGCCTGGTCGAGGCCGCGCTGCGCGAGGTGGACCACGGCCTGGTCGAAGCCGCGCAGGCCATGGGCGCCACCACCAGCCAGATCGTGTGGAAGGTGCTGCTGCCCGAGGCGCTGCCCGGCATCGTGGCGGGCCTGACCATCACGTTCGTGAGCCTGACCGGCTACTCGGCCATGGCCGGTGCCATTGGCGGCGGCGGCCTGGGCGACCTGGGCATCCGCTACGGCTACCAGCGCTTTCTGCCCGAGATCATGCTGGCCGTGGTGCTGGTGCTGATCTTCTTTGTGCAGGCCGTGCAAAGCCTGGGCGACTGGGCAGTGCGCAGGCTGAGCCACCGTTGAGCGGTGAATGGTTTGCTATTGAATCAATAGCTGCTGGCGCATGATTTACTAGCGCTTGTGGCCTGTTTGGCTTCAAACCCACGCGTGGAGGCACCGCGTGGGCCTCTGCGCTGGTCCTGGCTCTCTCGCATCCTGTGGGAGAGGTGCAGAAGCCAATCTCAGCCCGGCACCCGGTAGTGGTAGCCGTAGGCCGTCTTGAAGCCCATCGATTCATACAGCCGCAGCGCAGGCGTGTTCTGCGCCCGCACCTGCAGGTAGGCGCTGGTTGCACCGGCCTCCATGCCCCAGTGCAGCAGCGCCTGCACCAGCGCGCGCCCGCGTCCGCCGCCCCGGTGTTCGGGCGCCACGGCCAGGTCGTACAGGCCCACGGCGCCGCGCTCCAGCACCGCCAGGCCAAAGCCCACGGCATGGCCTTGGGCGTCGTGTTGCAGCGCATAGCCCACCGGGTGGGCGATGGCGTCGAGGATGCTGCGGTGCAGGTTGCGGTGGTGCGGCGCCACGCCGTTGGCCGCCGCAAAACCTTCCAGCCACGAGGGCGATGGCGAGGCGCTGACCACGGTGCTGCCGTCGGGCCGGGGCACCGAGCCCGGCGCCAGCGGCCGTTGCAGGACCAGCGAGGGGTCGAAGTGCTGGTAGCCCGCGTCCGCCAGCTCCTGGTCGGCCTCGGCCGGGGCCAGGGGGGAGATGCGGAACACAGCGGGCAAGCCATGCCGCGCATACAGCGCCGCCGCCGCCTCGCGCACGCCGTCAAACGGTGCGCCGGGCACCAGCGCGTTGACCGAGTTGGCGCGCTTGGTGTAGCCGCCCGACAGCCGGAACACCCAGCCCCGGTGAAACACCGTCTGGTGCGCAGGCCAGGCGTTGAAGGCGCGCTCTTCCAGTGCGCGGACGAGGGCTGCGGGGGCGGTGTTGGCGATGGAGGCTGCGGTGTCGGTCATCACAGGTTTATACCAACCCACCTTGACCATTCACCGCGCCAGCCACCCTGTGCGACCCCTCTTGCCCCCTCGGTCAGTCGGTGGTGATCTTGTTATCGGCCACCAGCTTGGCAAAACGTGCGGTGTCGGCCGCAATCTGCTCGGCCATCTGCGCCGGGGTGTTGCCGATGGGTTCGGCGCCAATGTCCTGCATGCGCTTTTGAAAGTCCGGCGACTGGATGACCTTGACCATTTCGGTGTTCAGCCGCGTCACCACATCGGCGGGCGTGCGGGCGGGGGCCAGCACACCAAACCAGGTGCCGATGTCAAAGCCCGCAAAGCCGCTTTCTTGCAGCGTGGGCACATCGGGCAGGGTGGACGAGCGCTTGGCCGTGGTCACCGCCAGGGCGCGCAGCTTGCCTGCCTTGATGTGCGGCAGCACGGGGGTGACGGTGTCGAACGACATCGACACCTGCCCGCCCAGCAGGTCGGTGGTGAGCGGGCCGCTGCCTTTGTAGGGCACATGCAGCAGGGGCTGGCCGATGGACGTGGCGAACTGCGTGCCGATCAGGTGCTGCGCCGTGCCCGCGCCGTTGGAGCCGTAGGAGAACTTGTTGGGCGTGGCCTTGATCAGCGCCACCAGTTCCTTCACGTCCTTGGCGGGCGTGGCCGCACTCACAGCCAGCACGTTGGGCACCAGCGCCACGGTGGTGATGGGTGCAAAACTCTTTTGAAAGTCGTAGTTGAGCTTTTTGTACACGCTCGTTGCAATGGTGTGGTGCACCGCGCCCATCAGCAGCGTGTAGCCGTCGGCAGGGGCCTTGGCTACGTAGTCGGCCCCGATGGTGGCGCCCGCGCCGCCCCGGTTTTCCACGATAACGGGCTGGCCCAGGGCTGTGCCCAGTTTTTCGCCCAGCGCACGGGCCAGCACATCGGTAGTGCCGCCGGCCGCAAAGGGCACAACGATGGTGACGGGCTTGGCCGGCCAGGCCTGCGCGTGCGCCGGTGCGCTGGGCAGGGCATAGGCAGCGCCAGCCAGGGCGGCCAGCGCCAGCAGGTGGTGCCGGCGTGTGGAGGGCGTTGTGGGCGGCGTTGATGGTGGGTGGTGCGGGGTTGCAATGCGTGTCATGGTTGTCTCCGTTGGGTTGTGGTTCTTGTGGGGGCAGGGCCGGTGGGGACGCGGGTGCATGGCGTCAGCCCGTGGCTGCGATCAGGATCGCGCGGAAGTCGTTGACGTTGGTGCCCGTGGGCCCGGTGACCACGGCGTCGCCCAGCGCGCCAAAAAAGGAGTGGGCGTCGTGTGCGTCCAGCGCGGCGGTGGCGTGTTGGCCCAGCGCGGCGGCGCGCTCCAGCGTGTCGGGCGTGGCGATGGCGCCTGCCACGGGCTCCAGGCCATCGATTCCATCGGTGTCTCCGGCCAATGCGTACACGCCGGGCAAGCCCTTGAGCGACAGGGCCAGGGACAGCAGGCATTCCACATTGCGCCCGCCGCGCCCCGGGGTTGGCATGGCTTGCCCAGGGGCCGGTGGGCGCAGGGTGACAGTGCTCTCGCCGCCACTCAGCAGCACGCGGTGCCGTGGTGACGGGGCCTTGGCGGCGTAGCGGGCGACACCGGCCAGCACGGTGCCCATGTCGCGGGCTTCGCCCTCCAGTGCGTCGCCGAGCAGCGTGGGCTCGATGCCCGCCTGGCGCGCCACCTGGGCGGCTGCCTGCAGGGCCAGGTCGGGTGTAGCAATGACGTGGGTGGTGATGGGCCCCAGCCGGGTGTCGCCGGGCTTGATGCTTTCGCTGGCGGCAGTGTCCAGTGCGGCCAGCACGGCGGGCGGCAGAGCAATGCGGTAGCGCTGCAAGATGGCTAGCGCCTGTGCACGGGTGGTCGGGTCGGCCACGGTGGGGCCCGAGGCCACGTCCAGCGGGTCGTCGCCCGGCACATCGGACATCACCAGGTTGACCACGCGGGCGGGTCTGCAGGCCAGGGTCAGCCGCCCGCCCTTGATGGCCGAGAGGTGGCGCCGCACACAGTTCATCTCGCCGATGCTGGCGCCGCTGCGCAGCAGGGACTGGTTGAGCGCCTGCTTGTCGGTCAGCGTGATGCCCGGCAGCGGCAAGGGCAGCAGCGCCGAGCCGCCGCCCGACCACAGGCCAATCACCAGGTCTTCTGCTGTGAGGCCCGCCACTGCGGCCAGCATCTGCTGCGCAGCAGCCAGGCCCGCCGCATCGGGCACGGGGTGGGCAGCCTCCAGCACGCGGATGTGCTGGCAGGCAGCGGCATGCCCATACCGCGTGACCACCACGCCCGATAGCGGCGTGGGCCAGTGGGCCTCCAGCACCTGCGCCATCTGCGCTGATGCCTTGCCCGCACCGATCACCACCGTGCGGCCCCGGGGCGGGGCAGGCAGGTGCGGCGGCAGGCATACGGCGGGCTGGGCCGATGCGATGGCGGCATCGAACATGCTGCGCAGCCAGTGGCGGGCCTGGGTGTCGATGTGCGTGCTCATCGGGTCGTGGGGCAGTGCGTTGGAGCCACGCAGCTCAGGCGGCCTTTTGCAACGGCGTGCGGCCGATCAGCGCGCACACGGCGTCGGTCACCTGCGCCGTGGTGGCCGTGCCGCCCAGGTCGCGGGTGTGCAGGGCGGGGTTGGCGGTGACCTGTTCGATGGCCTGCATCACGGCGCGCGCGGCGTCGGCCTCGCCCAGGTGCTCCAGCAGCATCACCACCGACCAGAAGGTGCCGATGGGGTTGGCCAGGCCCTTGCCCATGATGTCGAACGCCGAGCCGTGGATGGGCTCGAACATGCTGGGGTAGCGGCGCTCGGGGTCAATGTTGCCGGTGGGCGCAATGCCCAGGCTGCCCGCCAGCGCGGCGGCCAGGTCCGAGAGGATGTCGGCGTGCAGGTTGGTGGCCACGATGGTGTCCAGCGTGGCGGGGCGGTTGACCATGCGGGCCGTGGCAGCGTCCACCAGCTCCTTGTCCCACTTCACGTCGGGGAACTCGGTGGCCACCTGCGCGGCAATCTCGTCCCACATCACCATGGCATGGCGCTGGGCGTTGCTCTTGGTGATGACGGTGAGCAGCTTGCGGGGGCGGGATTGGGCCAGGCGGAAGGCGTAGCGCAGGATGCGTTCCACCCCCACGCGGGTCATGATGGACACATCGGTCGCCGCCTCGATGGGATGGCCCTGGTGCACGCGGCCGCCCACGCCCGAGTATTCGCCCTCGGAGTTTTCGCGCACGATGACCCAGTCCAGGTCCTTGGGCGTGCAGCGTTTCAGGGGCGCATCAATGCCCGGCAGGATGCGCGTGGGCCGCACGTTGGCGTACTGGTCAAAGCCCTGGCAGATCTTCAGGCGCAGGCCCCACAACGTGATGTGGTCGGGGATGTCCGGGTCGCCCGCCGAGCCGAACAGGATGGCATCCTTGCCGCGCAGCGCATCAAGCCCGTCGGCCGGCATCATCACGCCGTGGGCGCGGTACCAGTCGCCGCCCCAGCCGAAGTTTTCGAACTGGAACTGCAGGCCCGTGTGGCGGGCGGCCAGGGCTTCGAGCACGCGCTGGCCGGCGGGAATCACTTCCTTGCCGATGCCGTCTCCGGGGATGGTGGCGATTTGGTAGGTTTTCATGAAGGTCTTTGGTCTTGGTGTGTGAAAGCGTCGGGAAAGGCCTGTGGGGATGTCGTGCCGCGAAAAAGCGGGTGGAACAAAAACAGTGAGAGCGACTGTAGGCATCCGCTCGTTGTAAAAACGGCGCTCAAGTGAATCCATCGTTAACCTGCAGTTGATAATGCGGCGATGAGCTCTACCATCCAGCCCGCAGAACTGGGCTTCTTCTCGGCACTGGCGGCCAGCCCCAGCCTGAGCGCCGCCGGGCGCGAAATGGGTGTCTCCACCGCCGCCGTGAGCAAACACCTGGCGCAGATGGAAAAGCGCCTGGGTGTGGTGCTCATCAACCGCACCACCCGGCGCATGAGCCTTACGCCCGAGGGCGAACTGCTGCTGGAGCACGCGCGCCGCATCCTGCGCGAGATCGACGCGCTGGACGAACTCATCGTGCAGTCCAAGGCCAGCCCCAAGGGCCTGCTGCGCGTGAATGCCACGCTGGGCTTTGGCCGCATGCACATTGCCCCCGTGATCTCGGACTTTGTGCGCCAGTACCCCGAGGTGGATGTGCAATTGCAGTTGTCGGTGCACCCGCCACCGATCACCGACGATGCCTACGATGTGTGCGTGCGTTTTGGCGAGCCACCTGACGGCCGCGTGATTGCCCGCCGCATGGCGCCCAACCGGCGCGTGCTGTGCGCCGCACCCGCCTACCTGGAGCAGCATGGCAGGCCCCGCGTGCCGCGCGACCTGATGGAGCACCAGTGCATCGGTATCCGCCAGGGCGACGAGGCCTATGGCCTGTGGCGCCTGACCACCGGGCGTGGCAGCAAGGCGCACACCGAGTCGATCAAGATCACCGGCAACCTCACCACCAACGACGGCGAGATCGCTGTACTGTGGGCGCTGCAAGGCCACGGCATCGTGATGCGCGCCGAGTGGGACGTGAACCGTCATCTGGCCCAGGGCCTGCTGGAGCCCGTGCTGCCGCAGTACCACACGCCTGCGGCCGACATCTACGCGGTGTACCCGCAGCGGCACCAGTTCTCCACGCGGGTGCAGGCGTTTGTGGGGTTCCTGGCCGAGGCATTGGCCGCGTCAGGCACGCTGGCAGGAGTGGGCGTGGGTGGCCGCATGGACAAGCGGCGGGCCGTGCGGGTTTCTTGACCTGGTGGGTGGCGCGCGGGCCGCTGCCGGGTTAGGGTGTCGCCAAGGCATTCTGTGATGCCTCTCTGCCCCCGGATCTGTACCTGTACCTGGCTTTCATTGCCCCTGCTTTGCCCATGAAAACGTTGTTGCCGCTCATCCCCCCGCTATTGGTTGCCCTGTTGGCCGGGCCTGCGCAGGCCGCCGATTCGCAGGTGGCCGCCGATTGGTCCCTGTCCGCCGATGGCGCTTATGTGTTGGACCAGCGTGCCGGTCTGGCCTGGCCACGCTGTGTGGAGGGCATGCAATGGACCGGCAAAACCTGCACGGGCCAGCCCCTGCTGCTGGACCGTGCCGAGGCCACGGCCCTGGCCTCTGACCGCTGGAAGGCCGAGGGTGTGGGTTGGCGCCTGCCCCGTGCGACAGAGCTGCAGCGGCTGGTGGACAAGGCGCTGTCGCCCCCGGGCCTCAACCCCCTTCTGTTCCCGGCGGCGCCGGGCCAGTGGCACTGGACGTCCACCGCCAACGTGAGCGCGCCCAGCGTCAACCAGTACACCTACGGCAACATCGCCCAGAGCCGGGCGGGTGATGGCGCGCGGCAGGCGGCCATGATCAACGGCTGGGCGGTGAACCTGTCCACGGGCGAGGCGCGCGGCGATGCCGCGCGGGCCAGCAAGCTGCCGGTGCGGCTGGTGCGGCCGATGCCGGTGGGGGCCGCCAAATAGGCGGTCGCCCCGCTGCAGTCGCATCCGGCAGGACAGGGCGGGGCGGCAGGGCGCTTCAAGCGGCCTGTGGTTGTGCGTCGGCCGCTGCAAACACCTCGCGTGCCGCGGCCAGTCCGTTGAGCGCGGCCGGAAAGCCTGCGTACACCGCCATTTGCATCAGCACCTCCACGACCTCTTCGCGGGTGACGCCCACATTCAGCGCCGCCTGCAAATGCACCTTGAGCTGTGGCGTGGCGTTGCCCAGCGCGGTCAGTGCGGCGATGACTGCAATCTCGCGGCTGCGCAGATCGAGTCCGGGGCGCGAATAGATGTCGCCAAACGGAAACTCGATCAGGTAGCGCGCAAAGTCGGGGGCGATGTCGGCCAGGCTGGCGACGACACGCTCACCCGCGTGGCCGTCGATTTCGCGCAGCTTGGCGAGGCCCTGGAGATAGCGGGGTTGGGTTTCGGGGGACATGGGAGCTTCCTTGGTGGGTGGACGACGGTGTGGACCGAAGGGAAGCTTCCAGGCCCTGGTAGTGCGCGATCTTGGCTTGCAGCGCCTGTGCGGCTTGCTGCATCGTGGTGATCGTTGCTAGCACCTGCGCCAGGTGCTGTTCCAGCAAATGGCGCCGCTCGGGGGCGGTGGCGTTCCCTTCGCTGCGCAGCCGCGCAAAGGCCTGCATCTGCCCGATGGGCATCTGGGTCTCGCGCAGGCGCAGCAGGAATCCGATCCACTCCATGTCCGACGCCGCATAGCGGCGCTGGCCACCGGGTGCACGGGCTACCGGCGCAATCAACCCGGCGCGCTCGTAGTAGCGCAGGGTGTGTGCCAAGAGCCTGTTTACGATCTCGCAGGGGATCGCGTTGGAGCTCAATCGGGATGAGTGGATGCTTCGGATGCGCCGCATGGGCTCATGCCCATGCAAGCAGCCGGGGCGTCCAATCACCCGATTTCGCTCCAACCCTTCGGGCAGTGGTCTTTGCGGGCGGTCTGCGGCGTTGCGGCGCTTGTGGATAGCGGGGCTATCCACTGCGCACCGCGCCTTGCATCCCATCCCGCAAAGACCGCTGCGCGACCCCTGCGAGATCGTAAACAGGCTCTACGGCCGGTGCGTTTGGCGACTTCGGCAATGGTGAGGAGGGATGCCATGGGAACGATTCTGAAAGTTGGAGTGCACTCTAAGTCAAGCGCCGCGTGCATGACTGGGGACTGGGCGTGTGAGAGCATGCGGTAGCCCCGTGACTGGAGCCTCTTTTTGGCATCGTTCTTCCCGGTGCATGGTGGCCTGCCGCCGTGAACCGAGGGGACAGCGTGGTGGCGCAGCTTGGTCAAGAATGCGGGTTGGTGGTGCTGCGGCGCCGTGGAGTGCAGCACCGTTTCACCACACTGCGCAGTCCAGCGCATAGGCCCTTTGTCCCATCTTTTACCTGTGAGTCCTCCATGAACCCCTCCATCCCTACCACCGCGCTGCAGTTGCGCTCGCTTGTGCAAGCCGATGGCACCTTGCAGATCAGCCTGGAGCCGACCCCCGTGCCCACACCAGGGCCCGACGAAGTGCTGATCCAGGTGCAGGCCACGCCCATCAACCCGTCGGACATCGGCCTGCTGCTGGGCCCCGCCGACTTGTCCACCGTGCAGGTCACCGGCACGGCCGAGCGGCCGGTGGCCACGGCCCGCATCCCTGAGCGCGCCATGCCGGGCATGGCGGCACGTCTGGGCCAGAGCATGCCGGTGGGCAACGAGGGTGCGGGCCTGGTGGTGGCCGCAGGCAACTCGCCAGCAGCGCAGGCGCTGCTGGGCCGCACGGTGGCGGTGATTGGCGGCGCCATGTATTCGCAATACCGCGCCATGCCTGCGTCGCAGTGCCTGCCGCTGCCGCCCGGGACCACGGCGGCTGAAGGCGCATCGTGCTTCGTCAACCCGCTGACGGCGCTGAGCATGGTGGAGACCATGAAGCGCGAGGGCCACACTGCGCTGGTGCACACCGCGGCAGCCAGCAACCTGGGCCAGATGCTGCTCAAGATTTGCCAGAAAGACGGTGTCGGCCTGGTCAACATCGTGCGCAAGCCCGAGCAGGCGGCGCTACTGCGCGAGCTGGGCGCCCAGTATGTGTGCGACAGCAGCGCGCCCACCTTCATGGCTGAACTGACCGATGCGCTGGCCGCCACGGGCGCCACCATTGCGTTTGATGCCACGGGCGGCGGCACCCTGGCCGGGCAGATCCTGCAGTGCATGGAGGCCGCCATCAACCGCAAGGCCAAGGAATACAGCCGTTACGGCTCGGCCGTGCACAAGCAGGTGTACCTGTACGGCCACCTGGACACGCGCCCGACCGAAGTGCACCGCACCTTTGGCATGGCCTGGGGTATGGGTGGATGGCTGCTGTTTCCGTTTCTGCAGAAGATTGGCGAAGAGGCCACCCAGGCGTTGCGCCAGCGCGTGGCGGCCGAGCTGAAGACCACGTTTGCCAGCCACTACGCGCGCACCGTGTCGCTGGCGGGGGCGCTGAGCGCCGAGTCCATCGCGTTCTACGGCCCGCGCAACACCGGCGCCAAGGTGTTGATCGACCCGTCGCTGTAAGCGACGTTGCAGGGGCGCCCCTGGCGCCCTTGGGGGTGCGGCTACACGGCAGGCACCAACAAAAAGGGCTCCCTTTGGGAGCCCTTTTTGCCTGCCCGCCCCTGCGGTTCAGTTAACACTCCCCATGGCAACAGCACCCGCACCGCGCGAAGTGCCACCCCCATGGGAAGTCCCGCAACTGCTTCAATCCAACCCAAGCAGTTGGTCTGCCAAATTACATGGCGCTGAATTCGCCCGAAG
>NZ_JBWKYJ010000081.1:0-20634 GCF_059423685.1 Acidovorax sp. GW460-11-11-14-LB4
GGGGGGGGGGGGCGGGGGGCCCACCGCGGGGGCACCGGCATCCAGGGCGGCGGGGGCCACGCTGGCGGCTTCGGCGTCCAGGTCGAGCAGCGCGGGCTCCAGCGTCACGATGTCGGCGCGGCTCACGCCCCGGCTCAGGGCCTTGAGCGCCGCGCGGCTGACCACATGCTCCAGCTCGCGGATGTTGCCGGGCCAGGGGTAGCGGCGCAGTGCCGCCTGTGCCGAGGTGGACAGCCGCAGGCTGCGCAGGCCCAGGCGCGCGCGGTTGAGTTCAAGGAAGCGGCCCGCAATCAGCAGCACATCGTTGCCCCGTTCGCGCAGCGGCGGGATGGGCACGGGGTACACCGACAGCCGGTGGTACAGGTCGGCGCGGAAAGCGCCGTCGCGCACCTGGTCGCGCAGGTTGCGGTTGGTGGCGGCGATCACGCGCACGTCCACGCGGCGCGGTCGGTCGGCGCCCAGGCGCTGGATCTCGCCGTTCTGCAGCGTGCGCAGCAGCTTCGCCTGCACGGCCAGCGGCAGCTCGCCCACCTCATCAAGGAACAGCGTGCCGCCCTCGGCCGCCTCGAAGCGCCCCGGCCGGTCGGCCACTGCGCCGGAGAACGCACCGCGCACATGGCCAAACAGCTCGCTCTCGGCCAGCGACTCCGGCAGCGCCGCGCAGTTCACGTGCACCAGCGGGCGGGTAGCGCGCGTGGACTGGCGGTGCAGCAGGCGTGCAAACAGCTCCTTGCCCACACCAGTTTCGCCCAGCAACAACACGGGCAGGTCCGAGCCCGCCACCACCTCCAGCTCGTGCAGCAGGCGCAACAAGGGTTCGCTCTGGCCAACGATCTCCATGTCGCCATCGCCCGCGCGGGTGGTGCGCTCGTCGTCGGGGCTGCGGGTGTGGGGGGCGCTGCGCAGCGCCTGCACCTCGCGCTCCAGCCGCGAGATGCGCACGGCCGCCTCCACCAGCACCTTGCAGTCGGCCAGCGCGGCGCGTGCGGCCTCGCCGAAGGTGCCGGTCTGCAGCGCGTCGAGCGTCAGCACCCCCCAGGGCTGGCCGTCCACCCACAGGCTCACCCCCATGCAGTCGTGCACGGGCAGGGGCTCGCCCACCAGGGTGTCGAGCAGGCCGTCGTAGGGGTCGGGCAGGGTGCTGTCGTGGTCGAAGCAGGTCACCTCGCGCCGCGCCAGGATGGCCGCGAGCCGGGGGTGCTGGCTGACCACAAAGCGCCGGCCCAGCGCCTCGCGCACCAGTCCCTCCACGGCCACGGGGCGCAGGTGGTCTTCTTCCAGCTGCAGCAGGGCCACGGCGCCGCAGTGAAAGCGGGTGCGCAGGTGGTCCACCAGCCGCTGCAGGCGCACAGCCTGGGGCAGGTCGGTGGCTAGGTCGGCCAGCAGGGGGCTATGGTCCATGGTGATATTTACCTTCAACGGGTGAATTAAACCCCATTTGAGAAGGGTCAGAAAAACCATGACCGGTGTAAGTGGTTGATTTTATAGGCCTGCAGCCCTGGCCCGGCGCTTGCGATGTGGGCAGTGACACCGATTCACTCGTTCCAAAAAGCCATGACCACAAGACCCCGACCCCACGCCGCCAGCGCACGCTGGCGCCGCCCCTTCGTTGTTGTTCTGTTGAAGCAGGAGGCCCGCCATGGGTAACTACCGCAAGCTCTGGTTCACGCTGATCGGCGTGCTCATCGTCACCTTCAGCCTGCTGGGCTACTACGGCGCCGAGGTCTACCGCACCGCGCCGCCCATCCCCGCGAAGATCGCCACGGCAGGGGGCGAAGTGCTTTTCACCCACGACAGCATCCTCGACGGACAGACCGCGTGGCAGTCGGTGGGGGGCATGCAGCTGGGTTCCATCTGGGGCCACGGCGCCTACCAGGCACCCGACTGGACGGCCGACTGGCTGCACCGCGAGCTGCTCAACTGGCTTGACGTCGCCGCTGAGCGTGCGCACGGCAAGCCCTTTGCCGAGCTGGACGCCGCCGCCCAGGCCGTGCTGCGCGACCGCATGAAGACCGAGTACCGCACCAACACCTACAGCCCCGAGACGGGCGTGGCCACGGTGTCCTCGGTGCGGGCCGACGCGATCGCGATGACCGCGCTGTACTACGACCAGCTTTTCAGCGACGTGCCTGCGCTGCACAAGACCCGCGAGCACTTCGCCATGAAGGAGAACACCCTGCCCAGCGCCGAGCGGCGCGCGCAGATGACGGGTTTCTTCTTCTGGACGGCCTGGGCCGCCGCCACCGAGCGCCCCGGCACCACGGCCACGTACACCAACAACTGGCCGCACGAGCCGCTCATAGGCAACCAACCCACCGCAGAGAACATGGTCTGGTCGGTGATGAGCGTGGTCGTGATGATGGCGGGCGTGGGCTTCCTCGTGTGGGGCTGGTCTTTCCTGCGCAAGCATGACGAGGTGGAGCCCACGCCACCCCAGCACGACCCGCTCTCGCGCGTGCCGCTCACGCCGTCGCAGCGCGGGCTGGGCAAGTATTTGTTCCTCATCGTGGCGCTGTTCAGCTTCCAGGTGCTGCTGGGCGGCTTCACGGCCCACTACACGGTGGAAGGCCAGCAGTTCTATGGCATCAACGTGTCACAGTGGTTCCCGTATTCGCTGGTGCGCACCTGGCACATCCAGAGCGCGCTGTTCTGGATCGCCACGGGCTTCCTGGCTGCCGGCCTGTTCCTCGCGCCGCTCATCAATGGGGGCAAGGACCCGGCCTACCAGAAGCTCGGTGTGGACATCCTGTTCTGGGCGCTGGTTGTGGTGGTGGTGGGCTCGTTCGTCGGCAACTACCTGGCCATCGCGCAGATCATGCCGCCCGAGTGGAACTTCTGGCTGGGCCACCAGGGCTATGAGTACGTGGACCTGGGCCGCCTGTGGCAGATCGGCAAGTTCACCGGCATCGCCTTCTGGCTGGTGCTCATGCTGCGCGGCATCGTGCCGGCGCTGCGCACCCCCGGCGGCGACAAGAACCTGCTGGCGCTGCTGACGGCGTCGGTGGTGGCCATCGGCCTCTTCTACGGCGCGGGCTTCTTCTACGGCGAACGCACCCACCTGTCGGTGATGGAGTACTGGCGCTGGTGGGTGGTGCACCTGTGGGTGGAGGGCTTCTTCGAAGTCTTCGCCACCACGGCGCTGGCCTTCATCTTCTCGACGCTGGGGCTCGTGTCGGTGCGCATGGCCACCACGGCCAGCGTGGCCTCGGCCTCGTTGTTCATGCTGGGTGGTGTGCCCGGCACCTTCCACCACCTGTACTTTGCAGGCACCACCACGCCGGTGATGGCGGTGGGCGCAGCCTTCAGCGCGCTCGAAGTGGTGCCGCTGGTCGTGCTGGGCCACGAGGCCTGGGAACACTGGCGGCTGCAGCACCGCACGCCCTGGATGGCCCGCCTGCGCTGGCCGCTGATGTGCTTCGTGGCCGTGGCCTTCTGGAACATGCTGGGCGCGGGTGTCTTCGGCTTCATGATCAACCCGCCCATCTCGCTGTACTACGTGCAGGGCCTGAACACCACGCCGGTGCATGCCCACGCCGCGCTGTTCGGGGTGTATGGCTTCCTGGCGCTGGGCTTCACGCTGCTGGTGCTGCGCTACATCCGGCCGCAGCTGGTGTTCAGTGAGCGGCTCATGACGACGGGCTTCTGGTGGCTCAATGCCGGCCTGGTGCTGATGATCGCCACCAGCCTGCTGCCCATCGGCTTGTTCCAGTTCCACGCCAGCGTGAGCGAAGGCCTGTGGTACGCCCGGGGTGAGGCCTTCATGCAGCAGCCTTTCATCCAGACGCTGCGCTGGGTGCGCACCTTCGGCGACGTGGTCTTCATTGTCGGCGCGCTGGCCATGGCCTGGCAGGTGGTGAGCGGCGTGTTTGGCTCGCGGGCCCCTGCTGCCAACGCTGGCGCCTACCTCGCGGATACCCGCCGCTGATACGCCACCGACCTGCGCCGCGCGCCACCCCCCTCGGCGGCAGCGCAGGTCCTTCGTTCATCCCACAAGGACTTTCCATGAACCTCGAAAAATTCAAGCACCAGCACACCGACATCCTGCGCAGCATCGCCACCTTGCGCGCCCTGGCCCACGCAGGCGTGGAGGCCAACGCCACGGCCATCGCCCAGGGCATTGTGGCGATGAGCGGCACCATCAAGCTGCACCTGGCCGTGGAAGACCAGGTGCTGTATCCCGCGCTGCAGCGCGGCGGCAATGTGGAACTGGCGCGCTTGGGCCGCCAGTACCAGAGCGAGATGTCCTCGATTGCCAGCGCCAACGACGCCTTCGCGCGCCGCTGGAACACGGCCGAGAACGTGCGCCGCGATGCGCAGGACTTCCGCAATGAGGCTAACGTGGTGCTGCGCCGGGTGTTCGAGCGCATGCAGCGCGAAGACCATGACTTCTATCCCCGCATCGAGGAGGAAGAAACCGCCGCCTGCCATTGAGCTGCAGCTCTTCTACCCCACCGCAGCCAAAGCATGCACGTGAACCATCGGTAAGTCCTGCACGGATCTTCCTTGCGCCGGTCTGTACACGGCTTTCTTTCCTTGCTTGCCGCGCAAGCCACGTTCGGTCGAACTGCCCACAGGGCTGGTTAGGTGGGTTGCAGCCGATAGGTTCGGCGCTGCTCCACATCTGGCCCCACAACCCCACTAAGACGCCATCCTGGGGGTGGGGTGTGAATTGCGGTTGCGGGTATTCCGACAGCAGGTGGCGCGCAGCCGCGCGGTGCGATTTGGCCAATGCGCAATCTGCTGACGCGACCCCAGGCGCTACAGGCATGCTGGGACCACCCCAGAGCACCCTGTGCAGTCACTCCATCAAAGGCGGACAGATGGGACTAATAATTGGTCCCCTTTTCACTTTGCAGGCAATAGAGTCGTGGCCGGGCTATATTGCCGTGCGCCAATCGGGCTTATTTGAGAGAACCGCCAGTCGCAATGTTCTCCATGTGAAGCCGAAGCGCAGGATGTTCAATCGCAGGCTGTTGCTCGTCCGATTTGTAGACGAGGCCCGTGCCTACGCCCTGCGGAGTTGTCAGTCTTCGGATAGACAGGAGCTGTTGAGTTCCGGTACCTGAGCGCTGGGAATAGCCTTCGCCTTCATTCACGCTGTAGGCGAACACATAGGATCTTTGCAATTGGCCTTGCGCATTGATCTTGATACACAGCACGTTTCCAGCCAATCCACCAGAGGTTTGGTGTTCGCACCCGAAAAGTCCGTCCGAGGTTGCGACTAGGCCATTTCCGGTGGAGGTAGGGCCCAAGTTGCTGGTCAGCTGCACGGCATCCGCGATAAGCCCCTCCGAGCCCAAAGAGGTCAAGGCCCAGATTCCCACAAGGCTGGATGCTGCAAAGGCATATCCGAAATTGAACCGGGAGATGGCTTTCTCGGATTCACCCGGGAGAGTGATGTAGCCCGTGGCTCCGCTGGTGAAACGGAACCGTACCGTGCCAACGGTTCCCGCCTCTTTCCCTGACAGCGGGCCGCTGCCCAGGTAGCGCCCCCCGGTGTAACGAATCAAGGGCGCTGCGACCTGATCATTCGCTATCTTGCCTGTTGCCAAATAGAAGGTGGGTTGTCCGCTGCTTTCGTAGGCATACATCTGCATCACGAACGTGTCGTTCTGCACGTCAATCGCCAGCCCCCGCCCTGGCTTGCCATCCAGTTCAGAGCTCACGACCCAGGTCCCTGCTTGTGGTGCAAATGCTTGCGCCAGGCCCGCTCCCGATAGCAATACGACAGCTATCAATTTCTTGGAATGCATCCCTCTCTCCCTCTCTTGAATACAGCAGTGGTGGTTAGACAATCCAACTGAATGTATCCCTTTTCAGCGGCCGCACAGCAAACTAAATTGCCAGCAGATTCAGGGGGACACGCGTCGCAGATGTGACAGAAATCAGCGTCCTTCCACCACCCTCAGCACCTCCGCCCCATACGCCTCCAGCTTCTTCGCCCCCATGCCGCTGATGCCTTGCAAGTCATCCAGCGACCCTGGGTTGCGCTCGGCAATCGCAGCCAGTGTGGCGTCGTGAAAGATCACATACGCGGGCAGGTTGTGCTCGCGTGCCACTTCGGCGCGCCAGGCCTTGAGGTTGATGAAGCGCACCTGTGCGTCGGGTCCCAGATTGGCGGCAGCGGCTGGCGGTGCGCTGCCCTTGCGGGTGCGCTTGGCGGGGGCGGACGACACCGATTCGCGCAGCTGCACCGGCACCTCGCCCTTGAGCACGGCGCGCGAGCCCTCGGTGAGGCACAGGGTGTCAAAGCTGTGGCCGCTGTCCAGCATCACCTTCTGCAGGCCCAGCGCGCCCGTGGCGATCAGCTGGCGCAGCACGCCGCGCAGCTGGGGCTCGGTCAGGTCTGCGCCAATGCCGAAGGTGGAGATTTTTTCGTGCCCGAACTGCGCGACCTTCTCGGTCTTCTTGCCGCGCAGGATGTCCATGATGTGCCCCGTGCCAAAACTGATGCCGCTGGCCTGGTTCACACGGTAGATGGTGGACAGCAGCTTGCGGGCGGCATCGGTCGCATCCCACACGGCGGGCGGGCTGATGCAGTTGTCGCAGTTACCGCACGGCGTGGACTGCTCGCCAAAGTAGGCCAGCAGCCGCACGCGGCGGCAGTCGGTGGCCTCGGCCAGCGCCAGCAGCGCGTCGAGCTTGCCGCGCAGCGCCTGCTTGAACTCCTCGCCCGCGGGGCTCTCGTCGATCATGCGGCGCTGGTTGACCACGTCGTTCAGGCCATAGGCCATCCAGGCATCGGCGTTCAGGCCGTCGCGGCCCGCGCGGCCGGTCTCCTGGTAGTAGCCCTCGATGTTCTTGGGCATGTCCACGTGGGCCACAAAGCGCACGTCGGGCTTGTCGATGCCCATGCCAAAAGCGATGGTGGCCACCATCACGATGCCCTCCTCGCGCAGAAAGCGGTCCTGGTTCTTCTGTCGCACCTTGGTGTCCAGCCCCGCGTGGTAGGGCAGGGCGGTGATGCCCGCGTCGCTCAGGGTGGACGCCAGCTCCTCCACGCGCTTGCGCGACTGGCAATACACCACGCCCGCCTCGCCCGCGTGCTCGCGCTCGATGAAGCGCAGCAGCTGGGTGGTGGCGTCCTTCTTCTCGACGATGGTGTAGCGGATGTTGGGCCGGTCGAAGCTGCTGATGAACAGCCGCGCGTCTTCCAGCTGAAGCCGCTCGATGATGTCGGCGCGTGTGAGGTCGTCGGCCGTGGCCGTGAGCGCAATGCGTGGCACGCCCGCATAGCGCTCGTGCAGCACCGTGAGCGCGCGGTATTCGGGGCGAAAGTCGTGGCCCCACTGGCTCACGCAGTGTGCCTCGTCGATGGCAAACAGCGAGAGGTGACCGCCTTCGTACAGGCTATCGAGCAGGCCCAGAAAACGCGGCGTATTCAGCCGCTCGGGCGCGGCGTACAGCAGGGTGATGTCGCCAGTCTGCAGGCGCAGCTCCACATCCTGCGCCTCGTCAAAACTCAGCGTAGAGTTCAAAAAGGCCGCATCCACCCCCGCCTCGTGCAGTGCCCCCACCTGGTCGTGCATCAGCGCGATCAGCGGAGAGACCACGATGGTCACCCCGCGCCCCTGCCGCTGGCGCACGATGGCCGGCACCTGGTAACACAGGCTCTTGCCGCCGCCGGTGGGCATGAGCACCAGCGCGTCGCCACCGGCGATCACATGCTCAACGATGGCCTGCTGCGGGCCGCGAAACTGCTCGTAGCCAAAAACGTCCTGCAAAACGGCATGGGCAGGGGACAGCGCGGGAGACGGGCGAGAGGACAAGCGGATACTCTGAAATGGATAGCTGCAAGCGCATATAAATCAAGCGCTTGGTGCCGATAAGGCCAGTATTTTCTGGCGCGCCAGGGCTTGGCCCTGAGCGCGGCAGGCGCATATTGTGCGCTGCAAGGGCGCAGGGGCCGCACTTTCTACAATAGGGGCCTATGCAAGCCCTCCACTACACGCGCGCTGCGCAACTGCCCGACATCCTCGCCCAACGCATCGTCATCCTCGACGGCGCCATGGGCACCATGATCCAGCGCTTCAAGCTGGGCGAGGCGCAGTACCGGGGCGAGGGCTACACGGGGCCGGATGGCGCGGGGGACCGGTTCAAGGACTTTGCCTACGACGTGAAGGGCAACAACGAGCTGCTCAGCATCACCCGGCCCGACGTGATTCGCGATATCCACGAGCGCTATCTGGCGGCTGGCGCCGACCTCATCGAGACCAACACCTTCGGCGCAACCACCGTGGCGCAGGAGGACTACCACATGGCCGAGCTGGCGCGCGAGATGAACCTGCGCTCGGCCCAGCTGGCGCGCGCGGCTTGCGACAAATACAGCACGCCCGACAAGCCCCGCTTCGTGGCCGGCGCCCTCGGCCCCACGCCCAAGACGGCCAGCATCAGCCCCGATGTGAACGACCCCGGCGCCCGCAACATCGACTTTGAGCAGCTGCGCGCTGCCTACTACGAGCAGACCGAGGCGCTGATCGAGGGCGGCGCCGATGTGCTGCTGGTCGAGACCATCTTCGACACACTCAACGCCAAGGCCGCGCTGTTCGCTATCGACGAGTTCTTTGAAAAAAGCGGCGAGCGCCTGCCGCTCATCATCAGCGGCACCGTCACCGATGCCTCGGGCCGCATCCTCTCCGGCCAGACCGTGACCGCCTTCTGGCACAGCGTGCGCCACTCGCGCCCGCTGGCCATTGGCCTGAACTGCGCCCTGGGTGCCACGCTGATGCGCCCCTACATCCAGGAGCTGAACCGGGTGGCCGAGGACACCTTCATCAGCTGCTATCCCAACGCCGGCCTGCCCAACCCCATGAGCGACACCGGCTTTGACGAAACGCCTGAGATCACCAGCCGCCTGGTGCACGAGTTTGCGGCCGAGGGGCTGGTCAACATCCTGGGCGGCTGCTGCGGCACCACGCCAGACCACATTGGCGCCATTGCCAAGGCGGTGGCCGATGTGCCCACTCGCAAGATGTTCTACCCCGCAGAAGCCTGAATTTGAGTCGAATTGGCTGCTAGCGTCTGTTCCATATGCGCTGGTAGCTATAAAAATAGTAGTCAATGCCGTACCAGCGCAGTGCGGCAGCCCATTGCAAGGCGCCGCTGGGTGCGGCAACCTTGCAATCCCCCCTTCATTGCGCCTTCCCGTTTCGCCGTCTGGTCCGTCTATTCCATGCTTGATACCGCCACCCCGCCCGCCTCTTCCTTTGTGGAGGGCGACGACGCTGCCGCAGCGGCTGCCAAAGCCGCCGCCCACGCCGCGCTCAAGCTCGAAAAGCGCCTGGTGCGCCAGGTGGCCCAGGCCATCACCGACTTTGGTCTGATCGAAGACGGCGACAAGGTCATGGTCTGCGTCTCGGGTGGCAAGGACAGCTACGCCATGCTGGACGTGCTGTGTTTGCTGCAGCAGCGCAACGGCAACAGGTTCGAGCTGATCGCCGTCAACCTCGACCAGAAGCAGCCGGGTTTTCCGGCCCATGTGCTGCCCGAGTATTTGACGAAGGTGGGTGTGCCCTTCCACATCGAAACGCAGGACACCTACAGCGTCGTCAAGGAGCACATCCCCGAAGGCAAGACCATGTGCAGCCTGTGCAGCCGCCTGCGCCGGGGCATCCTGTACCGCGTGGCCGACGAGCTGGGGTGCACCAAGATCGCGTTGGGCCACCACCGCGACGACATGCTGCAGACCTTCTTTCTCAACATGTTCTTCGGCGGCAAGCTCAAGGGCATGCCGCCCAAGGTGCAGAGCGACCGGGGCGACCACCTCATCATCCGCCCGCTGGCCTACGTGGCCGAGGACGACCTCACGCGCTGGGCCGAGCACCGCCAGTTCCCCATCATCCCCTGCACCCTGTGCGGCAGCCAGGAGAACCTGCAGCGCAAGCAGATCGGCCAGATGCTGCGCGACTGGCAGCAGCTCTACCCCGGCCGCATCGAGAACATGGCCGTCGCGCTGCGCAACCTGGTGCCCTCGCACTTCATGGACCCGCGCCAGTTTGACTTCAAGGGCCTGGTGCCCAATGGCGTGCAGGACGCCGATGGCGACAAGGCGTTTGATGCCGAAGAGTTTCCAGCACAGGCCGTGGGCATGCTGGGCGGTCTGCCCCTGATGCCCCGCTGAACCCGACCCCCGACGATTTTTAGATTGGGCCACCCCATGACCACGCTCAAAGCCCCCGAACTCCTCCTGCCTGCTGGCTCGCTCGACAAGATGCGCGCCGCCTACGACTTTGGCGCCGACGCCGTGTACGCAGGCCAGCCGCGCTACAGCCTGCGTGCGCGCAACAACGAGTTCCGCCTGGAGCAGATCAAGCAGGGCATTGACGAGGCCCATGCACGCGGCAAGAAGTTCTTTGTGACGAGCAACCTGATTGCGCACAACGACAAGATCCGCACCTACCTGCGCGACATCGAGCCCGTGATCGACTGCCAGCCCGATGCCCTCATCATGGCCGACGCGGGCCTGATCATGATGGTCAAGGAAAAGTGGCCCGAGCAGGTGGTGCACCTCTCGGTGCAGGCCAACACCACCAACTGGGCGGCCGTGAAGTTCTGGCAAAAGATGGGCGTGGAGCGCGTCATCCTCTCGCGCGAATTGAGCCTGGACGAGATCGAGAAAATCCGCCAGGAATGCCCTGACATGGAGCTGGAAGTGTTCGTGCACGGCGCGCTGTGCATTGCGTACTCGGGCCGCTGCTTGCTCAGCGGCTACTTCAACCACCGCGACCCCAACCAGGGCACCTGCACCAACGCCTGCCGCTGGAACTACGCCACGCACGACTCGGACATCGACCCCACCACGGGCGAGGCCATCGCGCAAAAGATGGAAGGTGACTTCAACTTCGAGGCCGCGCAGCAGAAGGCCGAACAGTCCTTTGCATCGACCACCGGCAACGGCGAGCGCCACCCCAAGGCCGACAAGGTCTACCTGATCGAAGAAGCGGGCCGCCCTGGGCAGATGATGCCCATCATGGAAGACGAGCACGGCACGTACATCATGAACAGCAAGGACCTGCGCGCGGTGGAGCACGTGGCGCGCCTGGCGCAGATCGGCGTCGATTCGCTCAAGATCGAAGGCCGCACCAAGAGCCTGTACTACGTGGCCCGCACCGCCCAGGTGTACCGCCGCGCCATCGACGACGCCGTGGCGGGCCGCCCCTTCAACCCCGAGCTGCTGATCGAGCTGGAAGGCCTGTCCAACCGGGGCTACACCGGCGGCCTGCTGGAGCGCCGCCCCAGCAACGATTACCAGAACTACCTCAGCGGCCACTCGGCCACGCAGCGCAGCCAGTATGTGGGCGAGGTGCTGGGTGCCGAAGGACAGGCCGAAGTGAGCCTGTCAGGAGATTGGGTACAGGTCGAAACCAAGAACCACTTTGCCGTGGGCGACCTGGTCGAGGTCGTGCACCCCAGCGGCAACACTACGGTGCGCCTGCAAGAGATGCGCAATGTCGAAGGCCAGCCCGTGCAGGTCGCCCAGGGCAGCCCGGTGCGCGTGTGGATCCCGCTGCCCGGGCGCTACAGCGGCGCGCTGCTGGCGCGGGTGATTGAATCGCAACCGCCTGCTGAAGCGGCAGAGCCTGCATTGGCGGTGTAACTCTTTTGCAGGGGCTGGAGCATGAAGACCTTGGTGCACGCCACACGGCCTCGCCACTGGACCATGGCTGCTTTGCTGGGCGCAGTTCTCGTAGGCCCGGTCAATGCCCAGACGTCGGCTGTGGCGCCCGCCAAGCAGCGTTATGTGCAGGGCTCCTGGGTCAACCTGCGCGATGCTGCCCAGTCGCAGGCGCGCATCGTGGCCCAGGTACCCGCCAACACCGTGCTGCAGCAGATCACCGAGCGCGACGGCTGGTGCGCCGTGCTCTACACGGGCGATGCGCGCCTGGGCCCGCCGTTGCCTGAGCCCCTGCAAGCCCATGTGGCCTGCAACCTGCTGGCCGACCAGCCCCTCACCCTGGCCCAGGCGGGCAAGGAGGCCGCCCGCGCCTTCTGGGTGGCGCCGTCGGCCAACCGCATGCGGGCCTACGGCAACGCCCTGCCGCGCCCCGCTGCATTGCAGTTGCCCGCGTTGGCTCAAAGCCACACGCCCCGGATGCCCGTGCAGTACCCCCTGCGCCCCGAATGGGAGGCTGCCAAAAAGCTCATGCGCGGCGGCGTGTTGCTGCGGCCCGAGCAGGAGATCGACCGGGGCCGCCCCGTCAACCCGCTGGACAACTTGAAGCTGGCCACCCGCGCCGTGGACCATATCCCGGCCGTGGCGCCCCTGGCATCCGCCCCCACGCTGCCTGCCATTGCCCCGTCGTACTTCCGCAGCCACACCAGCGTGGCCCTGCTGCACGAGACCGAGGCCGACGGCATCGCGGCCGTGGCGGGCAGCCGCATTGCCGTGGAGTCCACCGCTGTGCCTTATGGCAGCTTCAACCGCCACAGCGGACCCGAGATCGAGTTCGTGACGGGCTTCTGGGACGTGGGCGGTGCCGATCTGGCCTTTGCCCCGGCGCTCACGCTGTACACGATCACGCACCAGGGCCTGGTGGGCGCCCGTACCATGGGGCGGCGGTATTGGGACATCAGCAATGCAGACCACTATTGCGGCGGCCACTACCCGGGCAAGGGCTTTGACGACCCGCGCAACGACGAGACCACTGCCGTGCGCGGCTATGCCAAGGTGTCAGAGTCGGCCGACGTGCTGGTGCGCCTGGTGGTGCCCGGCAGGCTGCCGCCCGATGCGGTGAAGGTGCGCTCCAGGCGCTATGCCACCAGCTGGATGATGCCCGCCGACCCGCCCTACCGGCCCCAGCCCGAGCGCAAGAAAACAGCGGTGACGGTGCACGAGATCGACCTGGACCGCGACGGCGTGGCGGACATCCTGCGCATCGACACCCCCTCGCCGGGCGGCATGAGCTTTGAGCCCATTTTTGAATGGCGCTGGTACCTCAATATCAACGGCCAGTGGTTTCCAGCGGGGTATTGGGTGGATCAGGAGTGCACGTGAGGGGAGGCTGCTGGACAACGTTCGGCTGGGAGCAGCAGTCGGCGAGCCAGTGTCACCGTCCAATTCAATGCTTGAATGTTATTTTTCTCTTCAATTGAAGTTTGCCGCGCACTATGCGGTGAAAGCGGCGGTTCCAATTGACGTGGCCATTGACCGTTGTACTAACCTGCGACGCAGGCTGAACCTTTGGGGCAACGCCGGCGAGACTCAATGGCATCGCTTCTTGGCCAGAGTTCAAAGCACAGGCAGTGACCATGCTGCCCAACTCGCCTTGTGCGCCGAGTACCAGTGGCCCCACTCCTACCCCGAACTCGAACGGTCGTTTGGCTGCTTCTCGTACGACCCGCCCGATGCCACCGGTACCTTGCGCATCCACTTTCTACCGCCAGGTGGACTCAATTCCAGTCCATTGGCCGTTGAGAACGTCGGCGCGAGGATGTCAGACCTGCGAGACTTGTTTGCACATGTTCAGCGAAGTGCGCCAATGGCTACAACAGTGCGTGGCGTTTCGTGGCTCTACAACCTTCACGCCTACAGGCGGCTCTTTCCTCTGGCCTATAGCGCATCAGTGCAAGCCGTGCGGTTTCCATTGCATTTGAATGGGAGTTCAACTTGGGGCCAGGTCTTGAACTGGCGACAGGAAGTGAAAGCGGCTGTGCGGGATCAATTGTTGGCTCGCCTTGATGACATGAGCGTTAAAACTCCCTGGGAGATTTTTCCGCTCCAGGCCAAGGTCGCCACGAGCCCGATTGATGTGTTTTATGAGCAGTTCAGCTGAGTACTGCTGAACGTCGGGCATGGCTCTCATCCGTCTGCCAGCGGATCTGCACGGCGCCTCCCTCTTATCGCTGCCCTGGCTGACGCAGCAACGCCCCCAGTACCAGCGCCTCGGCCACCACTTCCAGCCCTTCTTCCAGCGTGGCCAGCAGGGCGGGCAGCTCGGGCAGGCGGGGCCAGTGCGCTTGCACTTCGGGCCATTGGTCCACACCAATCGCCAGCCAGCCCACAGCCAGGCCCGCCCACAGCAGCGCGCGGGTGCCGGGGTGCCACAAGGCGCGGTGCAGCCAGGCCATGGTGAGCAGGCCCACCACCGCCACGGCGAGCATGGGGGCTTCGCGCACGGGGGCCCAGCGGCAGGCGTCTGTCCATTCATGGCAGCGAAATTTCCACAGCTCGTGCAGCATGAACTGCTCGTCCAGCGCCAGCACAAAAAACGCAAGCGCCAGCCAGGCACCCAGCCGACGGGGCAGGGCGCGGTCCCCCACCATCCGCAGGGCCGTGATGCTGAGCGCCAGCAGCAGCGCACTCGACAGCCACGACACCGGCGAGCCGTCCGAGCGGAAGGCGCGCTCCCACTGCGGCGCATACATCCACCCACTGAACAGCAGGAAGCCCAGCACGGCCATCAGCAGTGCAGGCGCAACCCCGGTGTGGGGCGTGGGGTGGCGATCAACAAGGCGCGAGCGGGCGGTGGTGTGCGGGGGCATGGCGGGGAGGTGGCTGTGTACTGAGAGGCAAGGCGGCGGGCGGTGGAACCGGATTGTGGGCAAAAAGTGCCGGTAGCGCCGGAATTTATTGCACCTTTTGCTATGTAGTTGATAGCTGATGCGGGCAACAGGTTTGCCCGCACCGTGGCCTGTTCACGCTGGACGAATCACTACAGAATCGGGCATCCATTCCCCAGGCAACCCGGCATGACCCTCCCGATCGATCCGTCCCGCACGGCACTGCCGCCCGTGGCCCAGTTCCTGGCCGAGGCGGCGCTGCAGCGGCAGACGGCGTTGCTGGGGCTGGACAAGCCCAAAGCCGCCACACCCCCGGTACCCGCCGCACCCTCGCCGTTGCCCATTGCAGACCCCAGCGCGCCGCCGCCCTCGGTCACATCACCCAGTCCGCCCGGCGGGCCGCTGCCTACACCGGCGGACCAGGCCAGCATCTCGCCCCAGGCGCGCGAACAGTTGGCGGCGGGCTTCGACCCGCGCCGGGCGGGCGGGGCCGATGGCCGATTGCAGGGCGCAAGGGGTGAGGGGGCTGCGCGGGCCTCGCCAACGGGGGCATCGGCGCTGCCGCGTGGCGCAACCCCGGGTACGTCTGGCAATGTCGCGGCGTCCGCTGCCTCCGCCACAAGTGGCACGGCCTGGCCTGCGTCGGGCCTCAGCGCACCGCTGCTGCGGATGGTGAGTGCCCTGGTGGCACAGGTCACCGCCCAGGCCGGAGTGCCGCAACGTGTGGTGGCCGCGCAGCCCTGGCCCATCGGCATGGCGCAGGCGCTGGAGAGCGGGGCGCTGGATGCCGACCAGCCGCCGCTGCAAACCTGGCTGGTGCGCCAGGGCGTGGTGTCGACGCCTGAGGGGCCGCGCGGGCTGGCGCTCACCTTGCGTGCCCCGGTGCCGTGGCTGGCGGCCCAGGCGTCACCTGCCGCTGCGGGCACTGCGGGTGGCGCGCTGCAGGTGCCTTTTGCGGGCGGCGGCCAGGCGTTGCAATCGGGGGTGTTGGCCTTGGTGTTGCAGGGCATGGATGCTGTCGCGCCGCGCACCAGCGCGCTGCTGGTGCTGGACCTGCAGCCCCAACTGGCCGCCACCGTGTATGGCCGCGACATGCTGCAGCAGGCCACAGGGCGTCTTGACCCTTGGACCCAGATGGCCGTGCTGCAGGCCAGCGGCCAGGTGCCCCGCGAGGACGCGCGGGCGCGCAACGGGGAATCGGGCCTGTGCGAGACCGTGGGCTGCCCGTATGCAGCGCGCGCTGAGTGTGCGCAGCCCTTCTGTCTGGCGCTGCGCGGCGTGTTGCCGCCCGAACCCGTCGGACCAGCGCCGTCTGCCTGAGGGCGCTCCCGGATGTTCTCTAACGACTGTGTGCGAAGTCGTGCCCGCCACCGGGCAGGTTGCGTGAGGGCTCCCACGCAGGGCGGGTGGTGTGTTCGCTCTGGCGCACAGGGGTTGCGGCCACTGCTGCCGCACTGGCCGTCTCCGCCGGGGCGGCAGCGCCCACGCTGCGCACCAGGTCTGCATGGCGGGCGCGGGTGATGGGGTAGGCCATCAGCAGTGGAATGGCCAGCACCAGGCACAGCGCCGGCAGCAGTCCCGTCATGGCTGTGATGCCCTGCAGCGCCTGGGCCGACTGGGCCACGTTGGGCACATAGCCGGTCAGCTCCAGCATGCCGGCCACCAGCACCGTGGCCAGGGTGCGAGCCAGCTTGTCGACCAGGCCGTACAGGCCGTAGTACATGCCGGTCTGGCGCTCGCCCGCCTGCATGTGGCCGTGGTCGATGGTGTCGGGCACCATGGCAAACGGCACGATCCAGTGCGCGCCCATGCCAATGCCCACCACCACCAGGATGCCCGTCACCAGGGCCTGCTGGCCTGGGCCCACCCAGTACAGCGCTAGCAGCCCCGCACAGCAGAACACCAGCCCGAGGATGTAGGCCCGGTTTTTCTCCCAGCGGTCCACCACGCGCTTCCAGACGAACAGCGAGACGCCCACCACCGCGAGCAGGATGCCCATGAAGCGTGGCAGATCGCCCTTGTCGCCCTGCAGCTGGTAGATGACGAAATAAGCGAGCGAGGCCTGCACCAGCGTGAGGCCCAGCCGCACCAGCCCGGCTGCGCTCACCAGCATCACAAACGGGCGGTTGCGCAGCGTGGCCAGCAGGGTGCTGCGCACCGACGCCCAGCCGGGTGTGGCTGCTGGAGGGTTTGGTGCGGCAGGCGATAAGTCGCCGGTGGTGGCGGGCTCGCGCACGCGCCAGGCCACCACGGCCACAGCGACCCCAGCGGCCAGCCCGAAACAGGCGCCTGCCAGTGCGTAGCCCGTGCGTGCATCGGGCGCGGCCCGCACCAGCAGGGGCATGAACACGCTGCCCGCAAAAAACCCCAGCAGGGCACCCATGGATGCAAAAGCCGTGAGGCTGGTGCGCTCGTCGTAGTCCTGCGTCATGTTGGCGGCCATGGCCTGGTAGGGTAGCTGCACCAGCGTCATCACGGTGTCGAACAAGGTGTAGGTGACGGCGATCCACACAAACGCTGCCCAGGGGCTCAGGCCTGGCGGCACCATCCACACGGCGGCAGCCACCACGGCCAGGGGCAGGGCGCCGTAGATCAGGTACACGCGGTGGCGGCCGTGGCGCGAGCGCGTGCGGTCGGTCAGCCAGCCAAACAGCGGGTCGTTGATGGTGTCCCACACCTTGCCCACCAGCAGCGCCGCACCGGCCACGGCCGGAGGCACCAGGGCCACGTCGGTGTAGAAGATCATGAGCAGGAAGCTCATGGCCGCAATCAGCATTTGCAGGCCGACGTTGCCCACGGCGTAGCCGAGCTTGGTGCCCAGGCTCAGCCGGATGTGTGGGGTGTGCTGCATGTTCATGGGGGCTGTCATGGGTGCGCGGATGCCATTGCTTCGGCCCGGGCAGCCATCGCCATCGAGCCCGCCACAGGCTCTGCGCCTTCAGTGTGCGCCGCGCTGCTGCGCGGCGGCATGGCCTCCAGCATCAGGCGCACCTCGCGCCGCAGCATCTTGTTGAGGAAGCTGCGCGGAATCTCGGTGACCAGGCGCACATCGTCGGGCCGCATCTCGGGCGGCAGGTGTTGCACCAGGAACTCCGCCAGGTCGTGCTCCAGGGCCTGGGTGCCTCGGTCGTTGCGCCAGCTCTGCCGCAGGCTGGCCACCAGCACGGCGGCGGTGCCATGCTGCACCAGGCAGGCCTCTTTGACGGCCGGGTGGCAGTGCGCCACTTCCTCGATCTCGCGCGGGTTGAGTGCCTGGCCGTGGCGCACCACGCGGTCGGCGCTGCGGCCCAGCACATGCAGGTAGCCCGCAGCATCGAAATAGCCCAGGTCGCCCATCACCACCCAGCCGTCGCGCAGGGTTTCGCTGGTCTTTTCCGGGTCCAGCCAGTAGCCATCAAACCGCACCGGCGTCTGCACGGTGATCAGGCCCATCTGGCCCAGCGGCAGCGGCGCAAACTGCTCGTCGCGGATGACCACGTCCACGCCCGGCATCACGCGGCCCACGGTGGAGAGGATGTCGTTGCCCAGCGGGTTGCCTTGCGCGTCCACATGCTCGTGGGGCAGCAGCCAGGTGATGGGGGGCAGGGCCTCCAGGCAGCCGTAGCCCTGCTGGAAGATGGGCCCGAAGCGGCGGATGGCCTCGGCGATCTTGGGCGCGGGCATCATCTCCGAGCCGTAGGGCACATGGGTCAGCGACGACAGGTCGTACTGGCCCAGCGTGGGCTCGTCCAGCAGGTCGATGATGGCCGAGGGCGAAAGGAAAGCGCGCGACACGCGGTGCTTCTGGATCAGCCCAGCCAGCGTGGTGGCGCGGAAGTCCTCGGGCATCACCAGCGCCGCACCCGCCAGCAGCGTGGGCAGCACCAGGCCCGAGCCCGGGCCGGTGAGCGGCAGGCCCAGCATGTTCACGTCCGGTCCGTTGGCGGGCGGCTTGAAGTCGATGGCGCGCGAGATCAACCGCACGCTGTCCAGGTATTTGCGGTTGCTGTAACCAATGGACTTGGGCAGGCCCGTGGTGCCTGAGGTCATGTGCAGCGCGAACACATCGTCCTCGTGCACGTCGGCCGTTCCCGCAGAGGGGGTCTGCTGCGCCAGGGCGCGCTCGTATTCATCCCCCAGCGCCAGCACGCGCAAGCCGGGCAACTGCTCGCGCACGGCCTGCAGGATGGGCGCGCTCAGCAGCGGGTCATGGATGAAGACGGTGGGCTTGACGCGGCCCATGGTCGTGAGCGCTGCCTCGGCCGGCAGGTGCTTGTGAAAGCTGGCAAAGATGGTGCCGTTCTCGAACGTGGCCAGGCGGGTTTCGTACTGCTCACCGGTCTCGGGCAGCCAGGTGAAGACCACATCGCCTTTCTTCACGCCCTGGGCCTGCATCCAGGCCTGCAGGCGGTACACGCGATCCTGCAACTGCGCATAGGTGAGGGTGCCGCGCCGGTCGATGAGCGCGGGTTTGTGGGGATTCAGGCGGTACGCCAGACGGGCCACGGAGCGCGCGGTGCGCAGGCGGCTGAGCAGAAAGCGCGCCAGCAGGCTGCGCAGGGATGGAAGGGCCACCAGAATCTCCCGAAGACGGCGTGAGTGCGAAGTCCAGGCAGTTTTTCACGCAAGGTCCGGTGGAAAGATCACCATTTGTATGTGTGCGTATCTTTTGGTTTCTGCGGCGGCTGCGCGGTCGTTCTGGGGCCTTGAACGGCCGTTGCGCGCGCTTGCTGCGTCGCCACGGCGCAACAGCCACGGTGGCTGCGCAAGGCCTGGGCAAAGAAAAACCGCCAGGGCTGGATCGCAGCGGCTGGCGGTGGTGTGACGGCCCGTCCCGGGTAAGGGGCGGGCCGGTGGGGCGGGCGAGGGCTTATGGATACAGGCCGCGCATTTCGCGGGCGTGCAGGATGCGCTGGCAGGCCACGATGAAAGTGGCAGTGCGCAGGCTCACCTTGTGCTCTTGCGCCACTTGCCAGATGCCCGCAAAGGCCTCTTGCATGATGCGCACCAGGCGGGCGTTGATCTCGTCCTCGCTCCAGAAGAAGCTGGAAAAATCCTGCACCCACTCAAAGTAGCTCACCGTCACGCCGCCGGCGTTGGCGATCACATCGGGCAGCACCAGCACGCCCTTGTCGTGCAGGATGTCGTCGGCCTCGGTGGTCGTGGGGCCGTTGGCGCCTTCGATCACGAGCTTGGCCTTGATCTGGCCCGCGTTGTCCTTGGTGATCTGCCCTTCCAGCGCGGCAGGGATCAGGATCTCGCAATCCACGCCCCAGAACTCTTCGGCCTTCATCACATCGGCGCCCGCAAAGCCGCCCACGCCACCACGGGTCTTCACATGCGCCAGCAGGGCGGGCACATCCACGCCCTTGCTGTTGAAGATGGTGCCGGTGTGGTCTTGCACCGCCACCACCTTGGCACCCGCTTCGGCAAACAGCTTGGCGGCAATGCCGCCCACGTTGCCAAAGCCCTGCACGGCCACGCGGGCACCGTCGAGCGCCAGGCCGGTCAGCTTGGCGGCTTCCACGCCCACGGTGAACACGCCACGGCCGGTGGCTTCCACACGGCCCAGCGAGCCACCCAGGTCCACGGGCTTGCCGGTGACCACGCCGGTGGCGGTGGCGCCCACGTTCATGGAATAGGTGTCCATCATCCAGGCCATGATCTGGCCGTTGGTGTTCACGTCGGGTGCGGGGATGTCCTTGGACGGGCCGATCAGCAGGCCGATTTCGCTGGTGTAGCGGCGCGTCAGGCGCTCCAGCTCACCCATCGACAGCTTCTTGGGGTCCACGCGGATACCGCCCTTGGCACCGCCGTAGGGCACGTTCACCGCC
Source organism: Acidovorax sp. GW460-11-11-14-LB4 (assembly GCF_059423685.1). Classification (NCBI taxonomy): domain Bacteria; kingdom Pseudomonadati; phylum Pseudomonadota; class Betaproteobacteria; order Burkholderiales; family Comamonadaceae; genus Acidovorax; species Acidovorax sp. GW460-11-11-14-LB4. The sequence goes on from NZ_JBWKYJ010000081.1 coordinate 20,313, forward strand.
GCGTTCTTCACCGACATCCAGGCCGACAGGGCCATCACTTCCGACAACGTCACGTCCTGGTGAAAACGCACGCCGCCCTTGCCGGGGCCGCGGCTCAGGTTGTGTTGCACGCGGTAGCCTTCGTAGTGGGCGATGGTGCCGTTGTCCAGCTCGATCGGCACGTCCACGATCAGGATGCGTTTGGGACGCTTGAGCGTTTCCACCCAACGCGCCAGGCTGCCCAGGTAAGGGGTGACGCGGTCCACCTGCTGCAGGTAGTTGCCCCAGGGGCCGAGGTGGTCGGCCTGCAGGTACGAGGGCAGGGGGTGGGATTGTGCGGCGG
>NZ_JBWKYJ010000082.1:0-20419 GCF_059423685.1 Acidovorax sp. GW460-11-11-14-LB4
CAGCAAAGGGCGGGGGGCACCCACCGTGCCATCCGTGGCCACTGCCAGACCCTGGCCCGGAGCCAGCAGCGCGGTCGGCGCCTTGAGCGCAGCGCCGGGCTCGCTGTCAGTGTCGCGCCGCGATTGCACCGCGACAGAGCCATGCTCTACCGACGCCGTGGTCTGGCCCGAATCGGCCAGTGCCACGCTGAACTGCGTGCCCCGCACGCTGGTCACCGCCAGCGGTGTGCGGATCTCCATGCGGCGCAGGGGCTCGGCGCTGGGGGGCACGGTCGATTCCACGCCGCCCTTGTGCATCTCCAGCACTGACTGCACGCTGCCAGCGCGCCCCCGCCGACGCAGCTGGCGCAGCTGCAGCTCGGACTGCGCCTGCACCCGCACCACGGTGCCATCGGCCAGCTGCACTGCCACGAACGACTCGGGGCCCACCTTCAGCTCGGTGCCTTCTTCCAGCTTGCTGCCGGTCGCAATGGGGGCGGGCGTGCCGCTGCCCAGCGCCTGCGCCGTGACCTCGCCCTGCACAAACTGTACGGTGGCCGATTCGCTGGGCTGCAGCCGCACGGGGATGAAGATCAACGAGCCTGGCTGCAGACGCTTGGGGTCGGCCACCTTGTTGCGTGCTTGCAGCAACGGCCACTGGCGCGGGTTGGCGAGGTAGCTGCGGGCCAGTCCTTCCAGGGTGTCACCCTCTTTCACGGCGTGGGCAATTTCATCGCCTTGTTGGGGGGCTGCCGGGGCAGCGACCGGCTGGGCCGAGAAGGCGGTGGTTGCTGCCACGCACAACAGGGCTGCAGCACTTGAGTGCATGCGAAATGGCAGGGGGGTGATCAAGTCATGTCTCCTTCATGGGGCACGGAACGGGCAGGCGTGATGGTGGCGGAGCCCGCCGTACTCTGTCGCGGCCTTCAGCCTTTGTGCTGGGCTTCGACGGCTTCAAAACGGTAGCCCACGCCATACACCGCTGTCACGATGAAACCGTTGGCGGGGCGCAGGTCGAGCAGGTTGCGCAGGCGCGAGATGTGGGTGTCCAGCGAGCGCGACATCACATCGGCCACCTGGCCCCAGACGACTTCCTTGAGGTGGTCGCGCGACAGCAGTCGCCCCATGTTCTGGAACAGGAACAGGGCGAGGTCGTATTCGCGGTTCTTCAGCTCCACCGCCACTCCGTCCATTTCGATGGACCGGGTTTCGGGCAGGAAACGGTAGCGGCCAAACTCCATCACGCCCCCGGTGTTGTCGGGGTAGGCGCGGCGCAGCAGGGCGGCCACGCGGGCATTGAGTTCGCCGATGCGCACGGGCTTGACCATGAAATCATCCGCCCCACTGCCCAGGCCTTCCACAATATCGCGCTCTTCCTGGCGGTGCGTGACGAACAGGATGGGCACGCGGGCCGCAACGTTCTGGCGCACCCAGCGCACCACCTCGGGCCCGGTGGTGTCGGGCAGGTGCCAGTCCACGATCAGCAGATCAAAGGTTTCGCGGCGCAGCGTTCGCATCAGCTCCGCACCGGTCAGGTGGGTATGGCACACATGGCCCATCGCCTCCGTGGCCTGCTTGATCAGATCCAGCTGAAGCGCATCGTCGTCCAAAGCGGCTATGCGCATGGTTCTCCCCATCCAAAATCGAACTGCGGATTATTGGCGATAACTACCACGGCGCGGGCTCGCGCCGAGCGGAGCGAGAGGGGATTTGACATTTGTTAACCCTCCCGGCCCGTGGTGGTCACCGCGCGGGTGGCTCTGTCGCTATCTCGCGCACCAGCCGCATGCCGACCAGCGTGTAGCGCGTCTCTGGGCTGTTCCAGTTGCGGTAGCCGCAGCGTGCATAGAGCGCCCAGGTGTGCCACGAGCCACCCCGGCGCACACGCACACTGCCCGTGGCCGGACCGGTGGGGTCGTTGCGTGGAGACTCGGCGTAGTAGGTGTCGCCATGCCAGTCGCCCGTCCACTCCCAGGCGTTGCCCAGCATGTCGTACAGCCCGAAGGCATTGGGGGCAAAGCGGCCTACCGGCGCGGTAAACGCGTATCCGTCGTTGCCCGCCAGCGCATGCTGGCGCCAGCGTGACCACTGAGGGGCTGCGGCCTGGTCGAAGGTATTGCCCGCTGAGACCAGCTCTTGCGGGTTGTCACCATGCGGGTACAGGCTGCGGCTGCCCGCGCGGCAGGCGTATTCCCACTCCGCCTCGGTGGGCAGTCGGTAGCGATGGCCCTCGGTGCGGCTGAGCCACTGGGCCATGGCCTGCGCGTCGTTCCATGTCACGTTCACCACGGGGTGGTCCGGGCCCTGCGCAAAGCCGGGGTTGCGCCACGAGTAGCGCGGGTCGCGCCCCTCGAACGCATCGCCGCGCCGCGTGGTGGCCGGGTCGTAGGCGGGGTTGTAGCCATAACCCCCCGTGCCATCGGCCTCGGACTCTGGCCGGTAGCCGGACGCCTCCAGGAAGCGCTGGAACTGCCCCACCGTGACCTCGTGCTGACCAAGGTAGAAATCGCGGGTGATCTGCACCTCGTGCGCTGGCGATTCATCAGCCAGGTCGGTCAGGCGCTTGCGCTCCAGCAGCGGGAAGTTCTTTTCCAGCGTTTCGACGGGGGGCACGCCCCCCATCCAGAAGGTGCCCGCAGGCACACGGACAAAGGCCATGCCCAGGCTGTTGACCCAGGGCGACGTGACCGTGCCCGCCTGGGTGGACGGCGTGTGCTGGCAGCCTGCCAGCAGCGCGGACAGCGCCAGCAAGGCCGCACCGCTCGCCCAGTTGCGGCATGCTGGTGGGGCGGCTGGCCTCAAGGCTTGTCCTGCAACTCGCTCACGCATTCAAACACCAGACGCGAGCCATCGTTGCGCAACAGTTTGGCGTGCAAGGCCATGCGCTGGCATTCGCGGTTGGCCGCCGCATACGCCTGGGACGTGTCGGGCCCGTACACCGGCACGCTGAAGGTGCGGTCGCGGCCCGAGGCCATGGGGCCCGAGGGGCCGTAGGGGTTGGTCGCATTGCAGCCCGCCAGCAAGGCCAGCACAGACACGGAGGCACACAGCAGTTTCATGGAAGTCTCCCAAGCCGATCAAAAGGCCAGTTTACGCACATGCCCGGTGGCTGCCCATAGGTGTTGTGCGGGGCTCTCATGGCGTGGGGCATGCGTGTAAGCCCCCACTGTGCATGCGCAGGCACAGCCACTACAGTGGGTACTGCATGCACGGCTGCATGCTGCGGTGGAGGGGCGGGATGGCAAGTACGCGAGCACCGGTCATACAAGACGCCTGGCGGCCCTGGGCGTTGCGGGTACTGCTCGCGCTGGGCTTGCTGGCGCTGCTGCCCGCCTTGCCGGTGTGGACGCCGCTGCAGCGGCTGGAGCACGACCTGCTGGCCAGTTGGACCGCTGCGCCGCCGCCCGATGTGGGCGTCCTGGTGGTCGGGCTGGACGAACCCAGTCTGGCGGCGCTGAACCTGACCCCTCCCCTGCCGCGCCGCCTGCACGCGCAACTGGTCCAGGCCTTGTCTGCGGCAGGCGCTTCGGCGCTGGGCATCGACATGCTGTTTGCCGCGCCACAGTCCTCTGAGGACGATGCCGCGCTTGCGGCGGCCCTGCAAGGGCGCATGCCAGTGGTGCTGGCGGCAGCCGATGTGGCGGTGAACACCTCGCAGGTGGCGCAATACCGGCAGACCGTGCCCTCGGTGTTTCCCATGGCCCGCCAGGGCAGTGTGGCGGTGCAGCCGGACGACGATGGCGTGCTGCGCCTGGCACCCGCTCGGAGTGATGCCCTGTGGCAGGAGTTGGCGCGCAGCGGCGGGCGCAGTGTGCAGTCCCCACCACCGGGCGCGTTGCTGCGCTACTACGCCCCCGAGGTCCCGCTGCCCTACGCCCACTACACCCAGGCGCTGGAGGCCAGCCAGGCGCTGCCGGCTGCGGCCGTGCAGGGGCGCCTGGTGTTGCTGGGTCAGAACACGCCGGTGGACGGGGTTGATCAGTTCGCCACGCCCCTGCGTGCGCTGGGCGCGGGCACGCAGACCGGCGTGCTGGTGCACGCCACGGCTCTGGTGAATGGCTTGGCGGGGGACTGGGTGGTGCCCGCCCACCCGGTAGGCCCTTGGCTGCAGGCCGCGCTGGCCGTGGGCTGCGTGGCCGCCTGGACCCGGCGCTGGCGCGGTGGGCGGGCGGTGCTGTTTAGCGCAGCATTGGCAGTGCTGGCCCTGCTGGGTGGGCTGGGGGCCTACCTGGCAGGGGTGTGGTGGACGGCACTGCCCACGCTGGCGGGCCTCGCCCTGCACCTGAACGTGGGCGCGGCCGACAGCTACTGGCGCGAACACCGCCGCCGCGAACAGCTGCGCGCGGACTTTGCCCGGTACGTGCCCGCCGCCGTGGTCGATGCCCTGGTGGCCGACGGTGCCCAGCCGCAACTGCATGGCGAGCGCCGTGTGCTGACGCTGCTGTTCTCTGACCTGGCAGGCTTCACCGCCGCCAGCGAGCACTTGCCGCCCGAGGCCGTGGCCCAGGCGCTGAATGCCTACTTCTCCCGCATGACCCACACGGTGCACCAGCACGGCGGCACGCTGGACAAGTTCATCGGCGACGCCGTCATGGCGTTCTGGAACGCACCGTTGCCTGATGCCCGGCATGCGGACCGGGCTCTGGCCTGCGCACTGGCCATGCAGGCCGACATGGTGGAACTGCGGGTCCAGTGGCAGGGCACACCGTTTGCCCAGGTGCAACTGCGCATTGGCTTGCACACGGGCGAGGCGGCGGTAGGGCACCTCGGGTCGCATGAGCGCTTTACATACACCGCTGTGGGCGATGCGGTGAACACCGCCGCGCGGCTGGAGGGCGCCAACAAGGCCTTTGGCACATGCATCCTGCTATCGGGCGCCACACACGATGCGCTGCAGGCAGTGCCAGCGGGTGCTGCCCCAGAGGTCCCGCTGATGTGGCTGGACACCGTGGTGCTGGCCGGGCGCAGCACCGGCGTGGATGTGTACACCCCGTGCGGTGACACTACGCTGGCCTCCATCAGCCAAACGCTGCGGGGCCATTGGCAGGCTGCGCGTTGGGCGCAGGCCCTGCAGTGCTGTGCCGATGCGTGCGCACACGCGGCAGCGCATGCCCCGCAGTGGCACGGGCAGGCGCTGCGCTGGCAGGCCCGGGTGCAGGCCCAGGCGGACGGCTCTGCAACTGGCACCACCCCCGTATTCACAGCGCGGGCGCTGGACAAGACCTGAGTCCCCGGCGCAAGACTCCCCCAGAGAGGCCCACCATGCCCATCCCTCTTGTGTCATCCCCGTCACGCCTGGCGTGGCTTACGCCGGTGGGTGTCGCCCTGTCGGCCTGGAGTGCTGCCAGTGCCTGCGCGCAATGTGCCGGTGTACCTCTGGCGCCTGACGCAGTGGCTGCGCAAATTGTGGCGCTCAGCGGCCAAGGCGAAACGCGCCCCCCCGGCACCGAGCCCTGGCTGCCTGCCACGCTCGCCCAGCCGTTGAGTCCGGGGGCAGACATGCGCACGCTGGCGTTGTCATCCGCCGCATTGCTGCTGGCAGACCGCACGCAGATCCGCATGTCGGCCAACGCGCAATTGCGGCTGTGCGAGGCCCAGCCAGCGCGCACCCTGCTGGAACTGGCTGCGGGCCGGCTGTGGGCGCGCACCAAGAAGGCCCCGGCCAACCTGCTCCTGCAAACGCCTGCGGCGCTGGCCGTAGTGCGGGGTACCGACTGGGACGTGGAGGTGGACGGAGCGGGGCGTACCACGCTCACCGTGCTGTCCGGCGCTGTGGAGTTGCGCAACGACCTGGGCAGCGTGCAACTGGGACCCGCCGAGCAGGGCGTGGCCGAGCCCGGCCAGGCGCCTGTCAAGCGCCTGCTGGTCAACCCCCGCGAGCGGGTGCAGTGGGTGGCCGCCTACCCGGGCGACCTGACGCGTTGGACCGAGTTCCAGCCCGTTCAGACGGCACCACCCGCTCTGGCAGAGGTTCGCGCCGCATTGCAGGCGGGGCAATGGGCCCAGGCGCGTGCCCTGTTGCGGGCCCTGTCGGCGCAGGGCGATGGTGGGGCGGTGGTCGAGCTGGCCCTGGCGGACCTGGAGGTGCTGGACGGCCAGCCCGACGCCGCGCAGCAGCGCCTGGCCCTGGCCTGGCAGCGCACGCGAGATCCCCGTACCGCTGCGGGCCGGGCCGACCTGCTGATGGCGCTGGACCGCCTGCCAGAAGCGCGCATCTGGCTGGATACCGCGCGGGCCGCGTCGCCCGGCTTTGCGCCATTGCTGCAGGCCGACGCCGACTGGCACCGGCTGCAAGGGCAGGGGGACGCCGCCCTGGCCTTGTACCGGCAGGCGGTGACCCACGCGGAGGGCGATGCGCAGCGGGCCGCCGCCCTGGCAGGGCTGGGCCGCGCATTGCAAGAGCGCGGAGACCTGCGCGCGGCCCGCAGTGCACTGGCGCAGGCCGTGGCCCTGTCGCCAGACCAAGCGGCCTACTGGGGCGAAGCCGCCACGGCGGCCATCGAAGGCCTGCGCCTTGCCGAGGCGCGCACCGCTCTGGATGCCGCCCTGGCGCAGTCGGGCGACGACTATGTGGCCCTGGCAGCCGCCGGGTTGCTGGCCCTGCGGCGGGGCGATGCCGAGGCTGCCCGCACCGCGCTGCTCAAGGCCTTGGTGATTGAGCCGCGATACGCCCGCGCACAGGTGTGGCTGGCGGTGGCCGAATACACGCTGGGCGAGCGCGCCGCAGCGCTGGACGCTCTGGACCGCGCACGCCTGGCTGACGCGCGCGACCCGCTGCCCTGGCAGGTGGAGGCCATGCTGCGCAACGACAGCGGCGAGCCCGTGGCGGCCATGGCCGCAGCGCGCGAGGCGCTCACCCGGCTGCCCTACCTGAAGTCGCTCAACCCGCTGGCCTCGGACAGCCAGGGCTCTGCCAACCTGGGCAAGGCGCTGGGCGACTTCGGCATGGAGCACTGGGCACGGGCCTACGCCAGCGCGTCGTACTACCCGCTGTGGGCCGGCAGCCACTTCTTTCTGGCCGACCGGTACGAGAGCGACTTCAGCCGCCGCTCCGAGCTGTTCCAGGGCTACCTCACCGACCCCACCGTGTTTGGCGCCAGCGACAAGCGCGCGCCGCTCCTGCTGTCTGCAGGCAGTGAATGGTCGATGGGCGCGAGCGCTGAACGCAACCCGCTGCGTCACAACGCCACGGCCGATGTGGGCTACCGCGGCTTTGCCGCCAGCAGCGTGCCTGTGGCCTGGCTGGTGCGCGCCAACGACGTGCAGATGTGGCCCCGCGAAGGCCCCGCCACCACGCAGTACCGCCTGTCGTCGCCAGGGGTGGACCTGGCGCTGGGTATGCGGCCCAACGAGAGCCTGTCGCTGTTCGCGCTGCATGGTGACACCACCTTGCGCTATCGCTTTCCGCAAGGCCTGGACTTCGGCAACGGCATCACCTTCACCGGCGGCGCCGAGACGCACACCCGCCGCACCGACCTGGGCGCTGCGTGGCGCTGGTCGGCCGATAGCCAGACCTGGCTCAAGGTGCACAGCGGGCGCCAGACCTCCGGACTGGTGCTGGACGATGCGCGCTGGGGCCCCCAGGACTACCGCTATGCCAGTGACGAGCAGGGCCTGTTCCTGCGCCACACCGTGTTGTGGGGCGCGCACCGCCTGAGCGTGGGCTGGGAGCGCGTGGACCGGGATACCGTCAGCGCGATCTCAGACCCCGGCATCACCACGCCGCGCACCAACACCGAGCGCTACCACATGCCCTGGGTGGCGGGCGAATGGCGCAGCGGTGTCTGGACCTGGATGGCCGAGGCGTACTGGCCCCGGTTCGCCACCCGGCAGCGCGACCGTTATGCCGACACAGCGACGGGACAAGACCTGCTGCCCGTGCAGGACGACGGCGCGGCGCACCGCCACCGGCTGCTGCCGCGCCTGGGCGCCAGCCTGCGCCTGGGCCCGGGCCGCGCCCTGCACTGGGCCTGGCAGGAGAGCGTGCGAGCGCCCGGCACGCATACCCTGTCGCCCGTCGCCACGGGTGCCATTGCCGTGGACAACCAGTACCTGCTGGCGGGCAGCTACGCCCGCAAGCACGCGGTGCAACTGGACTGGGAGGCCAGCGCCACCACCTTCTGGGGCGCCAGCCTGTCGGGGCAGCGCATCAGCAACCTGGTGGCCGCCAACGGTCGCCTGTTTGCGCAGAACACGGGGGCGCTGTTCGACAACGTGGCCACCATCGCCCCCGTGGTGCTCAATGCCCAGACCACGCTCAGCACCTATGAGGAAACGCCTGTCTTCGGGCAGGGACAGCTGGCGCAGGCCACGGTGTCCGTCAACCATTTGCTGGGTCCGCGCTGGAGCGTGCTGGGCAGCTACATCCACACCACATCGCGCAACACCGGGGCGGGTCTGGAGGGGCGTTGGCTGCCCGGCTTTGCCCGCCACGTGGTGCTGGGCCAGACCACATGGCGCCATGAGGCGCGCAGCTTTTCGCTGCTGCGCCTGACCTGGCGCGGTATGCGCTATATCGACGAGGCCAACACTGTGCAACGCGCCCCGGGCTGGAGCCTGGCCCTGGCCCATGGCTGGGAGTCGCAGGACCGGCGCTGGAGCTTTACCGGCACGGTGCAGACCGGGCTGCGCACCGGGGAGCGGCCCACGCTGTGGGCCCTGGTGCGGTACCGGGACTGAAGGGGCGCCCAGTGTGCAGAGGGCGCCTTTACCGGGTGATGGAAGGGTGTTTGAGGCCTTTTTGGCCGGTAGCGCTAGTGCGATATGCCCAAGCAGCTATCAAAAATGTAGCGAATGGGCATTGAAAGGCGTACAAAAAAGCCCGCAGCCTTGCGGCTCGGGCTGTGTGTCTTGCACGCGGCGCTCGGTGGCGCGCCGGCTTATGCAGCGGCGGCCTCGGCCAGCGCCTGCAGTGCGGCCGTCACTTCGGCAGCTTCCACGCCGTCCACCGGCACTAGGCGCGGGGCCAGGGTCTGCAGCGCTGCGCTGTCCTTTTGCAACTGGGCAATGGCCTGGCCGGCCTCCTTGGGGGCGTCAAAGCCCGTGCTCTGGAGCAGCAGGCGGCCGTCGGCGGCCACCAGCTTGAAGTAGAACTTGCCGTCGGCCTCGCGGTACTGCTTGAAAGCGGGCAGTGCGGCCTTGGCGGCCTTGGCCGGTTTGGCGGCTGTGCTGGCCTGCACCAGGCTGCGCAGGCCCACGGCGCTGCGCAGTTCGCGGATGAACGGCGTGGCCAGAGCGCGGGCGCGCTCGGCGCCAGCCAGCAGGGTCTGTTCGATGCGCGCAGGGTTGTGGATGAGTTCTTCGTACTGCGCGCGCATGGGGGCGATCACCTGGTCCACGCGCTCCAGCAGCAGGTGCTTGGCGTCGCCCCAGGCAATGCCGTCGGCATAGGCCTTGCGCAGGGCCTCGGTCTCTTCGGGCGTGGCAAAGGCCTGGTAGATCTGGAACAGGGCCGAGCCTTCGACCTCTTTGGCCTCGCCGGGCGCGCGCGAGTCGGTCAGGATGCCGCCGATGAGCTTCTGCAGCTGGGCACGCGAGCTGAACAGCGGGATGGTGTTGTCGTAGCTCTTGCTCATCTTGCGGCCGTCCAGCCCGGGCAGTGTGGCCACATGGTCGTCGATGGCCGCCTCGGGCAGCACAAAGTGCTCGCCGTACAGGTGGTTGAAGCTGGCCGCCATGTCGCGGGCCATCTCGATATGCTGGATCTGGTCGCGGCCCACCGGCACCTTGTGGGCCTTGAACATCAGAATGTCCGCGCCCATCAGCACCGGGTACATGAACAGGCCTGCGGTGACACCGTCGTCGTGCTCGCGCCCGGCGGCGGTGTTCTTGTCCACGCTGGCCTTGTAGGCGTGGGCACGGTTCAGCACGCCCTTGCCGGTCACGCAGGTCAGCAGCCAGGTCAGCTCGGGAATCTCGGGGATGTCGGACTGGCGGTAGAAGGTGACCTTTTCAGGGTTGAGCCCTGCGGCCAGCCAGCTGGCCGCGATCTCCAGCGTGGAGCGCTGGATGCGCACCGGGTCTTCGCACTTGATCAGCGCGTGGTAGTCGGCCAGAAAGTAAAAGCTCTGCACGCCGGGCGTGAGGCTGGCCGCCACCGACGGGCGGATGGAGCCGACGAAGTTGCCCAGGTGGGGGGTGCCGGTGGTGGTGATGCCGGTGAGAAAACGGGTGGTGCTCATGGGAAACAAAAATTCAGCAGATCAGTTGAACAGGAAGTCTCGGGCTCGCAGGCTGTGCTGCGCTCAGCGCAGCAGGGCCGTCAGCGGGGTGAGCAACAGGTTGATGGCGGTGTAACCCACGGCCATCAGGGGGCGCAGCCACAGCGTGCCCACCACCCCGGCGATCACCAGGCCCATCACGATGAAAAAGCCCCAAGGCTCGATGCGCGACACCATGTGGGCCTGTTTCCAGGGCAGCAGGCCCACCAGAATGCGCCCGCCATCGAGCGGCGGCAGCGGAAACAGGTTGAAGGCCCACATCACCAGGTTGACCATGACCCCGGCGCGTGCCATTTCCAGGAAGAAGCGCTCCTCAATCCCCGTGCCCACCAGCACCACGAGCAGCACGGCCCAGGCGATGGCCTGGATGAAGTTGGACGCGGGCCCCGCCAGGGCCACCCAAACCATGTGCTTCTTGGGGTTGCGCAGATTGCCGAAGTTGACCGGCACCGGCTTGGCGTAGCCAAACAGGAAGGCGCCCGAGGTCGCAAAGTACAGCAGCAGCGGCATCAGGATGGTGCCGACCGGGTCAATGTGCTTGAAAGGGTTGAGCGTGATGCGCCCCATCATGTACGCGGTGTTGTCGCCAAAGTGGCGCGCTGCGTAGCCATGGGCCGCCTCGTGCACAGTGATGGCAAACAGCACCGGCAGGGCGTAGATCAGAACGGTTTGGATGAGATTGGAGGTGTCCACGCCGGGATTGTCTCAGACGCCCCGCTGCCCCCGGCGTTGCCAGGGTGACCCGGCGGGTGTTCAGGCGCCCGGCGGCCACCGCGTATTGTGGGTTGTACGTATGCCGATGGGTCTCCAGGCGGGGTGTTCGTTGCTAGCATCAACCTCTTGCCCGCAGCCCGTGCCAGTTTGTGCGAGTTCGTGCCCTTTGGCGCGCAGCGCTGCGCGGCGGCCCCTCCCACAACGACATACAACAGGCCTGGAGACATTGAAGCCATGTGGAACAACTTGAAGATCGGAACGCGCCTGTTGCTGGCGTTTGGCGGCCTCGCACTCGTCGTGCTGCTGCTGATGGTGATGGCACTGTCCGGCATCGGCGGTGCCGAGCAGGCGCTGCAGGGCGCCACGCCCCCGGCCCAGGCGGCGCTGGCACAGTTGCAAAGTTCGCGCAACTGGGTCATCGGTTGCAGTGTGGTGGTGTTTGTGCTGGCGTTGGTGGCCACGCTCAGCCTGCGCGCCAGCATCGTGGCGCCGCTCAACCAGGCCATCCTGATTGCCGAAACCGTGGCGTCCGGCGACCTGAGCCAGGAGTTCAACTCCGACCTGGAGGGCGACTTTGGCCGCCTGCTGGGCGCGCTGGGCACCATGGAGGACACGCTGACCGACCTGGTGTCCCGCATCAAGCAAAGCACCGATTCGATTACCGCCTCTGCGGCAGACATTGACCATGGCAACACCGACCTGTCGCGCCGCGCGGAAGACCAGGTGTCGTCCCTGACCGAGACGGCGGCCAGCATGGAGCAGCTGACAGCCACCGTGCGCCAGAACGCCGAGCGCGCCCATTCGGCCAGCGGCCTAGCCGTGCAGGCGTCGGCGATTGCCGAGCAGGGCGGGTCGGTTGTGGGCGAGGTGGTGCAGACCATGCAGGCCATCAGTGGCAGCTCGCGCAAGATCGTGGACATCATCCAGGTGATCGAGGGCATCGCCTTCCAGACCAATATCCTGGCACTCAATGCTGCCGTGGAGGCCGCGCGTGCCGGCGAACAGGGCCGGGGTTTTGCCGTGGTGGCCAGCGAGGTGCGCAACCTGGCCCAGCGCAGCGCGGTGGCGGCGCGCGAGATCAAGGCACTGATCAGCGCGTCGGTCGAACAGGTGGAAAGCGGCGCCGGTCAGGTGGGCAAGGCGGGCAAAACCATGGAAGAGATCGTCGGCGCCGTGGGCCAGGTGAGCGCGCTGCTGGGCGAAATCTCCACCGCCCTGCGCGAGCAGAGCGAAGCCATCAGCCATGTCAACGGGGCGGTGTCGCACATGGACGGCAGCACGCAGGAGACGGCCTCGCTGGTGCAGCATGCGGTGAGCACGGCGTCGGCATTGTCGGCACAAGCCCGCGACCTGGAGCAGGCGGTGGGGGCGTTCAAGCTCTGACGAATTCCTGAGCCGCTGCGCGGCTCTCCCCTCCAAGGCGCGCTACCGGCGGCTGAGCGAAGCCCGCTGCACCGCAGCGAATGTATTGGGGGTGGCGCCGCTTCGGCGGGCTCTTACAATCCCAGCGCCTGCAGGCTGCCCCGGCCTTCGCGCACCACGACCGGGTCGCCGCCGGTGCCCATGGGGGTCAGGTCCACCACCGTGGTGGGCTCCAGGGGGCAGGCCCCGGCATCGACGATGGCATCCACCAGCTTTTCGTAGCGCTCGCGGATTTCTTGCGGGTCGTTCAGGGGCTCGGTCTCATCCGCAGGGATCAACGTGGTGGCCAGCAGCGGGGCGCCGTGCAGCTCCAGCAGCAGCTGCAGGCCTTTGCGGTCGGGCACCCGCAGCCCAATGGTCTTGCGCGAGGGGTGGCTCACGCGGCGGGGCACTTCCTTGGTGGCTTCGAGGATGAAGGTGTACGGGCCTGGCGTGCCCAGCTTGAGCAGGCGGTACTGCCGGTTGTCCACCCGTGCGTAGTTGGCCAGCTCCGACAGGTCGCGGCACAGCAGCGTGAGGTGGTGCTTTTCGTCCACCTGGCGGATGCGGCGCAGGCGGTCCACTGCGTCCTTGTCGTCCAGGTGGCAGACCAGCGCATAGCTCGAATCCGTGGGCACGGCCACGATGCCGCCCTTTTGCAGCAGCAGTGCGGCTTGCTTGAGCAGCCGGGGCTGCGGGTTGTCGGGATGGGCTTCGAAATACTGGGCCATGGGGCAGGTTCTCAGTGATGCGTGGCGCTGCGCGTGGGTGCCTTGCCTGGTGGCAGGTCGTCCAGAGGGCGCCTGGCGCGCCTGCGGCAGCGCGGGGTCATCGCAAAATTCGGTCGGACAGCAGTTCCCATACGGGGGTCAATGCGCCGGGCAGCAGGGGCAACGTGCCCAGGTCGGTGTGCGATTCGTCGGGGCTGTGGAAGTCGCTGCCACGCGATGCGGCCAGGCCAAACTCCTGCGCCATGTCGGCGTAGGTCACGTACTCGGCCGCGCTGTGGCTGCCCGTGACGACCTCGACCGCCCGGCCACCGTGCTGCTTGAATTCGGAGAACAGCGCGAATTCTTCATTGGCGCTGAACTTGTAGCGCGCCGGGTGGGCGATCACCGCCATGCCCCCCGCCTGTGTGATCCAGCGCACGGCATCCCCCAGGCTGGCCCACCGGTGGGGCACATAGCCCGGTTTGCCTTCGGTCAGGAATTTGCGAAACACCTCGGAGGTGTCTTTGCACACGCCGGTTTCCACCAGAAAACGCGCGAAATGGGTGCGCGAGATGAGTGCCGGGTTGCCCACAAACTGCAGCGCCCCTTCGTAGGCGCCCTTGATGCCGACCTGGGCCAGCTGGGCCGCCATCTCCTGCGCCCGCTCGCCGCGCCCGCCGCGTGTGGCGGCCAGGCCCTGGGCCAGCTGGGTGTCGTCAGGGTCAAAGCCCAGACCCACGATGTGGACAGTGGTGTCGGCAAAGGTGACCGAAATCTCAGTGCCGGTGAGGTAGGCCATGCCTTGGGCGCGGGCGGCAGCGGCCGCACGGTGCTGGCCGCCGATCTCGTCATGGTCCGTCAACGCCCACAGCTCCACCCCGTTGGCCTTGGCCCGCGCGGCCAGGTCTTCGGGCGTCAGGGTTCCGTCGGAGACGACGGAATGGCAGTGCAGGTCGGCGTTGAGTATGGAGGTCACCGATTCATTTTAGGGCTTGTACTGATAACGCGCCCCACGGAATCCATTAACACTTGTTACATGCACATTTCGCCTGGCTGGCGGGTGTTCAGCCGGGTCGAATGCCGGCAGTGTGGTGGTTTTCCTTGGGCAAGATACAACAACGCGGAACCTCGGGGTTTTTGCAGAGCATCAGGAGCAACCATGAAATTCAATGACCTGCGTGTCGCCCACAAGATGTGGAGCGTAATTCTGGGTCTGCTGGCGCTGATGCTGGTGGCCGCCGTCTGGACCCAGTGGTATGGGCGGCAGGTCACTGCTGCGACCGAAGAGTCCGTCAACAAATTCGAGTCCGCCATCACCACGGCGGTCAGCTGGCGTGGCCTGGCGGAAGTGGCGGTCACCATGTCGATGGCCGGTTTTGTGACCACCGACCAGGCGCTCAAGGCAGATTTTGATACCCGGGTGGCTGCGCTCACGGCACGCATCACCCCGGTGCAGGAAAAGATCAACAAGGCGGCGGTGTCCCCCGAGGACAAGGCGGCATTGGCCGCGGTGGCGGCTGCGCGTGCCGATGTCCGGGGCCAGACCGACAAGCTCAAGGAGCTGACCGATGCGGGCGATGCCGCCGCCAAGCAGGCCTATGTGGACAAGGTTTACCGGCCCAAGGTGTTGGCTTATCTGGAGTCGATCGACAAGTTCGTGGCCGTGCAGGAGCGCCAGCGTGACGATGCGGTGCAGGCCGCACGTGCCACGCGCGGCAACCTGGTGCTGATCGGGGCTGCCGCAGCCATCGCGGTGGTGGCCCTGGGCATGCTGCTGGCGGCCCTGCTGGTGCGCTCCATCACGCGGCCGCTGGATCGGGCCGTGGTGCTGGCAGAAGCCATTTCGGCCGGGGACCTCACCCAAGACATCCACGATGACCGCAAGGATGAACTGGGCGTGCTCACCCGGGCGCTGTCGGCCATGTCGGCACGGCTGCGCGGTGTGGTGAGCGAAGTGCGCCAGGGAGTGGACTCGGTCTCGTCGGCGTCGGTGGAGATTGCCAACGGCAACCACGACCTGTCGGCGCGCACCGAGCAGACGGCCTCCAACTTGGAAGAGACGGCAGCCAGCATGGAACAGCTCACGGCCACCGTGAGCCAGTCGGCCGACACGGCCCGCCAGGCCAACCAGCTCGCCGGCACGGCAGCCCAGGCTGCAGCGCGGGGCGGCGAAGTGGTGGGCCAGGTGGTCACCAGCATGCAGCAGATCACCGACAGCAGCCGCAAGATCAGCGACATCATCGGCACCATCGACGGCATCGCCTTCCAGACCAACATCCTGGCGCTGAACGCAGCGGTGGAAGCCGCCCGGGCCGGCGAGCAAGGCCGTGGGTTTGCGGTGGTGGCCAGCGAAGTGCGCAGCCTGGCGCAGCGCAGCGCCGAGGCGGCCAAAGAGATCAAGACCCTGATCAGCGCCAGCGTGGAGAACGTGGAATCGGGCTCGGCCCAGGTGGCGCAGGCAGGGCAAAGCATGCAAGAGATCGTTGCCAGCGTACAGCGCGTGAGCGACCTCATCGGCGAGATCACGGCCTCCTCGACAGAACAGCGCGACGGCATCGCGCAGGTCAACCAGGCCGTCACACACCTCGATCAGATGACGCAACAGAACGCGGCGCTGGTGGAAGAGTCCACGGCGGCAGCCGCCTCGATGCGTGACCAGGCACAGCACCTGGCGCAGGTGGTGTCGGTATTCAACGTGGGAGCGGTGGCCACCCGGGCGCCGGCAGCGGCACCCCGCGCTGCAGCACCGGCGCCTGCGCCACGGCCCGCCGTGGCCAAGGCCCCACTGGGCAACAAGCCTGCCACCGCCAGTAAGGCGGCCGCCAACGCGCCCAAGGCTCCATCGCGGCTGGCACCGCCAGTTGCACCCGCAGTCACACAGTCGGCAGCCCCTGCACCCAAGGCGGCGGCCAAAGGTGGGGACGACGACTGGGAAAGCTTCTGATTCCTGGCCCTTGCGTGCCCTGAAGGCTCCGGGGCGTAGGCCTGTCAGGGCCAGCAATACTGGGACCAGAAGTGTGGGTGTGGCGGGCTGGGACTTGTATACCGGTCTGGCCCCGTCAGGCCATGGGTTCTAGCGCCTGTTCGATCTGTCTTCGTTCGCGCATTCCTGGCGGGTTTTGGATGCGGGTTTTTCCCGGTGGGGCATGAGTCCGCCGGTGCCTTGGGCTGGCGTAGGCTATGGCCTGTTGTTGATGTAATCGAATGTGTCTTGCACGCCACGCGCAGACCATGGAGACATCACCGATCCACGAGGAAAAACCAACCATGCAATTTGACAATATCCGCGTCTCCCGCAAGCTGTGGGGCGCCTTTCTGGGGCTCATGATTGCCATGTTGCTGCTGTCTGCGTTTGCGCAGAACCGGGGCAACTCTTCGATGTCAGCGGCCATGGACGCCGTGGTCGAGATCGAGGCCCGCATCTCGGCTGCTGTGCGCTGGCGGGGCGCCACCGAAACGGCTGTCACCATGGTCATGGGCGGCGCGGTGACCACTGATTCGGTGCTGGCCGAGCAATACGGCGCCAAGGTCAAGGAGATCATTGGCAACATCAACAAGGTGCAGGAAGGCATCGTGGCCTCGGCCACCGCGCCCGAAGAGAAAGCCTCGCTCGACAAGGTGCTGGAGGCGCGCAAGGCCGTCCTGGCGGCCACCGCCAAGACCTGGGAGCTCAAGGGCGCAGGCGATGCCGTCGCCACCCAACGCTATGCGGACGACGAGTTTGCCCCCCTGGTCACCAAGTACCTCAAGGCGCAGGATGAGTTTGTGGCCACGCTCGAAAAGCGCCGCGACGTGATCCGTGCCGAAGCCACCCAGCGCCGCATCGAATATGCCATCACCGGCATCATCAGCTCCATGGTGCTGATGGCGGCGGGCCTGTTCCTGGCCTGGAAGCTGGTGCGCTCCATCACCCTGCCGCTGAACGAGGCCGTCGAGACCATCGATGCCATTGCAGCAGGCGATCTGACGCGCGAGCTGCAATCCACCCGCAAGGACGAGTTTGGCCACATGCTGCGTTCGCTGTCGGCCATGTCGGCACGGCTGCGTGGTGTGGTGAGCGAAGTGCGCCAGGGAGTGGACTCGGTCTCGTCGGCGTCGGTGGAGATTGCCAACGGCAACCACGACCTGTCGGCGCGCACCGAGCAGACGGCCTCCAACTTGGAAGAGACGGCAGCCAGCATGGAACAGCTCACGGCCACCGTGAGCCAGTCGGCCGACACGGCCCGCCAGGCCAACCAGCTCGCCGGCACGGCAGCCCAGGCTGCAGCGCGGGGCGGCGAAGTGGTGGGCCAGGTGGTCACCAGCATGCAGCAGATCACCGACAGCAGCCGCAAGATCAGCGACATCATCGGCACCATCGACGGCATCGCCTTCCAGACCAACATCCTGGCGCTGAACGCAGCGGTGGAAGCCGCCCGGGCCGGCGAGCAAGGCCGTGGGTTTGCGGTGGTGGCCAGCGAAGTGCGCAGCCTGGCGCAGCGCAGCGCCGAGGCGGCCAAAGTGATCAAGACCCTGATCAGCGCCAGCGTGGAGAACGTGGAATCGGGCTCGGCCCAGGTGGCGCAGGCAGGGCAAAGCATGCAAGAGATCGTTGCCAGCGTACAGCGCGTGAGCGACCTCATCGGCGAGATCACGGCCTCCTCGACAGAACAGCGCGACGGCATCGCGCAGGTCAACCAGGCCGTCACACACCTCGATCAGATGACGCAACAGAACGCGGCGCTGGTGGAAGAGTCCACGGCGGCAGCCGCCTCGATGCGTGACCAGGCACAGCACCTGGCGCAGGTGGTGTCGGTATTCAACGTGGGAGCGGTGGCCACCCGGGCGCCGGCAGCGGCACCCCGCGCTGCAGCACCGGCGCCTGCGCCACGGCCCGCCGTGGCCAAGGCAGCGGCCAGCGCGCCCCGCGTGGCGTCGTCCGCCACCCCGAAGGCACCTGCGCCCGCCCCGGCGCGCCTGCCTGCGGCCAAGGCACCCGCCCCCGCACCCGCCGCCAAGGCAGCGGCGCAGGGTGGCGATGACGATTGGGAGAGCTTCTAAATCGATAGCGGCCAGCGCATGACCATCAAGCGCTGGTGGCTATTTTTGTGGTCGGTATTCCGGCCGATTTGACAGCAAGGCAGCGTGAGCTGCCTTTTGTTTTGGTGCACCTTGAAAGGATTCTCCGATGCCCCTGGTCAACATCCGCCTTGCGCGCCGCGACCTGCCGACTACCGCAGCCCAGAAAGCCGCCCTGATTGCGGGCGTGACCCAGCTCATGCAGCAGGTGCTGGACAAGCGGCCGGAAAGTGTCACCGTCATCATCGACGAGGTGGACCCCGAGAACTGGGGGCAAGGCGGAGAGCCGGTGACCGTGATCCGCCAGCGAAGCAAGGGGCCGACGCAGGCTTGAGCGGTGGCGCACTACACCTGCGCGCCTTCGACCAGGAACTGCACCTTGCGCTCGCCCTTCCACTCGTTCACATCCAGGCGGAAGGCCAGCAGCACCCGGGCAGGCAACTGCTCGGTGTGGCCGAACCAGATGGCATCCACGGGGTTGCCCTGGTGGATGAGCTTGAGCGACAGGTGGTTCTTGGCCTCGCCCACCAGGCGCTGGCTCACGATCTGCACCTCTTCGCTGAAGGTGGGGGGCGCAAAGCCCTGGCCCCAGACCTCGCGGTGCAGCGTGTCCACGATGTCGGCGCGGCAGTATTCGGGGGCCAGCGGGCCGTCGGTTTCGATGCGGCGGGTGAGGGTGGCGGCGTCCAGCCATTCCTGCGCCACCTGGGCAAAGGCCTGCTCGAACACGTCGAACGATTCCTCCGCCACGGTGCAGCCCGCCGCCATGGCGTGGCCGCCGAACTTGAGGATCACGCCCGGGTGGCGCTTGGCCACCAGGTCCAGCGCGTCGCGCAGGTGAAAGCCGGGGATGGAGCGGCCCGAGCCTTTGAGTTCATGCTCTTTGCCCGGCGCGCTGCTGGCCGCAAACACGAAGGTGGGGCGGTGCAGCTTGTCCTTGATGCGGCTGGCCACGATGCCGACCACGCCTTCGTGGAAGTCGGGGTCGAACACGCTGATGGCCGGGGGCGGCTCTTCGCTCTCGTCAAACAGGCTCTCGGCCATCAGCATGGCCTGATCGCGCATGCCGCTTTCAATGTCGCGGCGCTCGCGGTTGATGCCATCGAGCGTGGCGGCCAACTCGGCAGCGCGGGCGGTGTCGTCGGTCAGCAGGCATTCGATGCCCAGCGTCATGTCGGCCAGACGGCCCGCAGCGTTGATGCGTGGGCCTAAAGCAAAGCCGAAATCGAAGGTGGTGGCCACGGGCGCCTTGCGGCCAGCGGCGTGGAACAGGGCGGCGATGCCAGCGGGCATCTGCCCCGCGCGGATGCGCTTGAGGCCTTGCGCGACCAGACGGCGGTTGTTGGCGTCGAGCTTGACCACGTCGGCCACGGTGCCCAGCGCCACCAGCGTGAGCAAGGGGTCGAGCTTGGGCTGGGTGGCGGCGCCAAAGACTCCGCGCGCGCGCAGTTCGGCGCGCAGCGCCAGCAGCACATAAAACATTACGCCCACACCGGCCATGGACTTGCTCTCGAACGGGCAGCCGGGCTGGTTGGGGTTGACGATGGCGTCGGCAGCAGGCAGCTCGGGGCCGGGCAGGTGGTGGTCGGTCACCAGCACCTGCAGGCCCAGCGCCTTGGCTTCGGCCACGCCGTCCACGCTGGCGATGCCGTTGTCCACGGTGATGAGCATGTCAGCGCCCCGCTCGGCCACGCGGCGGGCGATCGAGGCGGTGAGGCCGTAGCCATCGGTCACGCGGTCGGGCACCAGGTAGTCCACGTTCTGGGCGCCCAGCAGCCGCAGGCCGCGCACACCCACGGCGCAGGCGGTGGCGCCGTCGCAGTCGTAATCGGCAACGATGATGAGCCGTTGGTTCTGCGCCATGGCATCGGCCAGCAGGCGGGCTGCGGCGTCAATGCCCTTCAAGCCCTGGTCGCCACTGGGCGGCAGCAGGCGGCCCAGGCCATCGTCCAGTTCGTCCTTGGCCCGCACGCCACGCGCGGCGTACAGGCGCGCCAGCAGCGGGTGCACGCCGGCCTGCTCCAGCGCCCAGGCGGCGCGGGGCGGAATGTCTCTTGCTATTATTTTCATAGCTGCACCAGCATATTCGACCAGCGCATGGGGCGAAAAAGACCTTGAATCCGCTGTGCGAGGCTGCGTGGAGCGGTGTGGAAGCCCAGCGCATTGCGTTCGCCGCACAGGGTCAGTTGCACGGGCGTGCCGCTTTCGGCCCGGCGCAGCAGGTCGGCCACGGGGCCTGCGTCCAGCGCGGCCCAGTCGCTGGCCCAGGTGCGCCAGTCCTCGTGCAAGGCGGCGTCCCGCAGGTTGGTGGGCATGTGGGGCATGTGGGGGGATGGG
>NZ_JBWKYJ010000083.1:0-20347 GCF_059423685.1 Acidovorax sp. GW460-11-11-14-LB4
GGGGGGGGGGGGGGGCCGGGTGACCAGCACCACGGTGGTCAGGGCCGGGTCGCTCAGCACGGCCAGGGCGGCGTTGAAGCGCGCCTCCTGCATCTTGAGCCCCGAGTGCGGCCCCAGGCACGAGGCGCCCCGGTCATTGCCCGCCAGGAATCCGGTCCAGGCCTTGGGCAGGCTCAGCAGGCGCAGCGTGTGGCCGGTGGGGGCCGTGTCGAACACCACATGGTCGAACACATGGCCGGTGTCATTGCCCTCGCTGGCCAGCAGCGCGGCAAATTCGTCAAATGCAGCGATCTCGGTGGTGCAGGCGCCCGAGAGTTGCTCGCGCACTGTCGCGCGCTCATCGCTGCTGGCGGTGGCCTCCAGCTGCGCCAGCACACGCTGGCGGTAGGCCTCGGCGGCCGTGTCAGGGTCGATGTTGAGCATGTGCAGCCCCGGCACCCCGGGCACGGCCACGGGCTGGTTGGACAGCGGCACGCCCAGCATTTCGTCCAGGTTGGAGGCCGCATCGGTGCTGACCAGCAGCACCTGGCGGCCCGCATCTGCCAGGGCAATGGCCGCAGCCGTGGACAGCGATGTCTTGCCCACCCCGCCCTTGCCCGTGAAGAACAGGAAACGCGTGGGCTGGGCGAGCAGCCCCAGGGAGATCGGGGTGGCGTGTGGGGCAGTCATGGGCCCAGCATGGCAGAACCGTTCGGCACGGCCTTGAGCCAGGTCAAGTGCGTCAGTGCGCGTGCGCCGCCCCGCTCACCAGCGTGACCACCGCCATGCCGGCAATCAGCCAGGCAATCTGCAACACGGTTTCGCGCGCGGTCAGGCGTTTTTGCAGCTGGGGGATCAGGTCGGCCAGCGCCACGTACACAAAACTGCTCGACGCCACGGCCAGGAAGTACGGCAAAAAGTCTTGCAACTGCCCCACCAGGAAGTAGCCCACCACCCCGCCCAGCGCCGTCACGGCCCCCGCCAGCGACACCTTCACCAGCGCCATGCGGCGGTTGGGGCTGGTCTGGCGCAGCACCACCAGGTCGCCCATGTGGTGCGGCACCTCATGCGCGAGCACCGACACGGCGGCAATCACCCCCAGGCGAATGTCGGCCATGAAGGCCGAGGCGATCAGGATGCCGTCACCAAAACAATGCACGCTGTCGCCCGTGAGCACCGCCCAGCCGCCCGAGCGCGGGCCGTGGTGGTGGTGCGCATGGCCGTGGTCATGGCCGGTTTCCTGGCCATGGTCATGGTGGGCATGGTGGGCATGGCTATGGGCAGCGGTCTCTGCGTGGCTGTGCTCATGCCCGTGGTGCCACAGTTCGGCCTTGTCCAGCAAAAAGAAGAACACCACACCCACCAGCAGGGTGGCAAACAGGTCGTGGGCGCCCGCCTGGCTCTCGAACGCCTCGGGCAACAGGTGCATGAAGGCCGTGGCCAGCAAGGCACCCGCCGCCAGGCTGAGCAGGTGCTGCGGCCCCACGCTGTCGCCCCGCCCGCCCAGGCCCAGCCGCATGAGCAAGGCGGCCAGCCACACGCTGCCGATACCAGCGGCCAGCGTGGCCAGAATGATTGCTACCAAAGTCATAGCTTTTTGCGCTTTATTTGTAAGCCTTGGAGCTTATGTTTGTTCAAATTCTGCACGCCCGATGCAAGATGAAAAAAGCCGCCCCGGGTGTGGGGCGGCTGCGGGTGGCCTGGTGGGCCGGGGGTTTGTGCATCAAACCACACCGTGCGTCTTGAACCAGGCCAGCGCACGCTTCCAGCCGTCTTCGGCCGCTTCCTTGCGGTAGCTGGCACGGTAGTCGGCATGGAAGGCATGCGGTGCATCGGGGTACACCACAAATTCCGACGCCTTGGCCTGTGGCGAGCCACTGGACAAGGCCGCTTTCATCTTATCAACCGTGTCAAGGGGGATGCCGGTGTCTTTTTCGCCATACAGGCCCAGCACCGGCGCCTTGAGGATGGGCGCCAGGTCCACAGGGTGCTTGGGGGTCAGCTCGCTCGCCTGCCCCACCAGCCGTCCGTACCATGCCACGCCGGCCTTGACGGGGCCGTGTGCGGCATACAGCCAGGTGATACGGCCACCCCAGCAAAAGCCGGTGATCCCCACCCGGGCGCCATCGCCCCCGTTGGCTGCGGCCCATGCCACAGCGCCGTCCAGGTCGGCCATCACCTGGGCATCGGGCACCTTGGACACCACTTCAGCCATCAGCTTGGCAATGTCGGTATAGGTGGTGGCGTCGCCCTGGCGCGCGTACAGCTGTGGGGCAATGGCCAGGTAACCCGCCTTGGCAAAGCGGCGGCAGGTGTCGGCGATGTATTCGTGCACGCCAAAAATTTCCTGGATCACCAGCACCACGGGCAGGCCGGTCTTGCCAGCCGGTGCTGCGCGGTAGGCCGGCACCTTGAAGCCATTGACCGTGAAACTCACTTCCCCCACCGTCAGGCCGTCTGCCGGCGTGGCAATGGCCGTCTGCGCCATGATGGGGGCGGCCGCCGCCGCATAACCCAGGCCCAGCGCTGCCTGCAGCGCAGTGCGGCGCGTGGCGCCCGCTTCGGTGGTGCGGCCCGGCAACAGCGCCTGGGCGTCGGCATGGAGGTCGTCATTGAACATCGGTTTTCTCCAAAAAAAGGGGGGATGGGCCACGGGGTGGAAACTGCCAGCCCCGGAGTCTATGGGGTTTGCACCGCCTCCGCATTTTCGGATACCGAAAAACGGGGAGCACTGCTAGACTTTCCGCGAGCACCGTCGCCGTGGGCATGCGCCACCGACCCGCTACCGCGCAAACGCCTGCTCGCCCGCCCACATTTGCTTTTTTCTTTCTTCGTCCACCCGCCCACCTCCCGCAGACCACCCGCACCGGCCCGAGCGCATGCCCCCTCATCCCACACCACTCCCCCTGCGCGGACAGCTGCTGGTCCGACTGGTGGTCGGGATTTGCGGCGCGGGGGGCTTGGGGTTGCTGACCTGGGCGCTGGCCCGCCAAAGCATGGACCCAGCCATGCGACTGGCCAGCGCGGGTGCCGGGCTGGCGCTGGTGGCCAGTGCGGTGCTGTGCTGGTGGCTGAGCCTCCGGTTGCTGGCGATGCATGCCACCGCCAGGGCCGCCCAGGATGCTGCGCAGCGGGCTACCAACCAGCTGTGCGCCACGCTGGACATCCTGCCCGACGGGCTGGCCATCTACGACGCTGACGACCGCTTGGTGCTGTGCAATCCCCGGTACCGGGAAGTCAGCCCCGGCACCACCATGGCCGTCGATTACGGCACCCGCTTTGAAGACGTGCTGCGCCGCGCTGCCGAATCCGGCCACATCGTGGCTGCGCGGCAGGACACCAATGCCTGGCTGGCCGACCGCATGGCCCGCCATCGCTCGCCCGGCCAGCCCGAGGTGCAGGAGGTCGAGGGCGACCGCTGGATGCTCATCACCGAGCGACTGCAAGAGGGGGGCGGCATGGTGGTGCTGCGCGCCGACATCACGGACGCAGTGCACAAGGAACGCGCACTCAAGCAGGCCCTGCACGACGCCGAACGTGCCGAACGCAGCCTGCGCGAGGCCGTCAATGCCATGCCCGCCGGGCTGGACATCTATGACGAGCAAGACCGGCTGGTGCTGTGCAATGACCAGATGGCGCGCCTGCGTCCGCACCTGCCCGTGGCTGAGTCCCTGGGCAAGACGTATGAGGAACTTCTGCGCGAGGGCCTGCGCTACGGCATCCCCGAGGAGGCCAAGGACCAGGAAGAGCTCTGGCTGGCGCATGAGCTGGCCATCCGGGGCCATCGGCCCGGCCCCGAAGTGCGCCACTACCCCAACGGCACGTGGATGCACATGCACGAATGCCGCACCCCGTCCGGCATGACGGTGTGCGTGCGCCTGGACATCAGCGACCTGATCGAACAGCGCCAGAAGGTCGAGACCGCCCGACAGGAAAGCCAGCGCATGCGCCAGCTGCTGGAGCGCGCGGTGGAGGCCCTGCCCGTGGGCATCGAGATCTTCGACGAGCAGGACCGGCTGGTGCTCTACAACCAGCAGCTGTCCCGCATGTATCCGTACATCAACTATGCGGACCACCTGGGCAAGGGTTTTGTGGACATCCTGCGCTATTCGGTCTCGCGCGGCCTGATCCCTTCGGCCAAGGGGCGCGAGGAGGCATGGATCGCAGAGCGCCTGTCAGAGCACGGCAGCAGCACATCCACCCTGGTGCAGCGTCTGAGCGATGGCCGCTGGATCAACATCTACGAAACCCGCACCCCGGAGAACTACGTCGTGGCCGTGCGGCTGGACATCACCAACCTCATCGAGCAGCGCCAGGCCCTGGAGGCCGCGCAGCAGGCGGCGCAGCAGGCCCGCCAGCTGCTGCAGGACGCCGTGGAGTCACTGCCAGAAGGCTTTGCCCTGTTCGATGCAGAAGACAAGCTGGTGGTGTGCAACGCCCAGTACCGGCGCCTGTACCCCATCTCGGCCCCCATGATCGTACCCGGCAGCACGTTTGAACAGATCGCGCGCTATGGCGCCGAGCGCGGCCAGTACCCCGACGCCATTGGCAACGAAGAGGCCTGGCTCGCCCAGCGCATGGCCGACCACCGCGCGGCCAATCATGCCGTGCTGCAGCGCCTGCCCGAGGGCCGCTGGCTGCAGGCCGACGAGCGGCGTACCCCCCAGGGCGGCATCGCCGGTGTGCGCACCGACGTGACCCAACTGGTGCGCAAGGAGCAGGAACTGGCCGCCGCCAACGCCAAGCTGGCTCTTCTATCCACCACCGACGGTGTGACGGGCATTGGTAACCGCCGGCGCTTTGACGAGCGACTGGCCACCGAATGGATGCGCTGCGGGCGGCACCAGCTGCCGCTGGCCGTGATCCTGATCGATATCGACCACTTCAAGCTCTACAACGACCACTACGGCCATCTGGCCGGTGACGAATGCCTGCGCCGCGTGGCGCAGCTGCTGCAGGGCACTATCCGCCGGGCCGACGAGGTGGCCGCGCGCTACGGCGGCGAGGAGTTTGTTCTGCTGCTGCCCGATGTGCCCCTGCCCGAGGCCGTAACGGTGGCAGAGCGCTGCATGGCCAGCCTTCGCGAGGCGGCCCTGGCCCACCCCCGCTCCCCCACGGCGCCCTACATCACGGCGAGCATGGGCATTGCCAGCCTGGTGCCACGCCCCGGCACCAGTTCTGACACACTCGTGCACGCGGCCGATGCGGCCCTGTACCGCGCCAAGTACGGGGGGCGCAACCGCTTCGAGGTCTTCACGCCTCCGCAGTGACTGTGTTGCCTGCGGGGGTAGCGACGGCCTGAGCAGGTCCGCGCCGGGCCTTCCGGTTTTTGCACGCTTCACCTTCTTCGCAGGACAACGCTGATGAACATTTTGCTCACCGGCTCCACGGGTTTTGTGGGCCGCACCGTGGCTGCCGCACTCACCCGGGCAGGACACCAAGTGCACGGCGGCGTATCGCCCCGCCACCGGTCACCCGGCGCCTTGCAGGTGCCCATGGACTTTGCGCGGGACACCTCGGCCCAGGCCTGGCTGCCGCGCCTGGCGGGTATCGATGCCGTGGTGAATGCTGTGGGGGTGCTGCGCGACAGCCGTGCGCGCCCCATCGACGCCGTGCACCAGCACACGCCCGTCGCGCTGTTTGACGCCTGCGCCCAGGCGGGTGTGCGGCGCGTGGTGCATGTCTCGGCCCTGGGCATTGAAGGCAGTGCCACCCGCTATGCCACCACCAAGCGCGCGGCAGACACGCACCTGCTGGCGCTGGCCCAACAAGATGCATTGCACCCCGCCATCCTGCGCCCCAGTGTGGTGTTTGGCAAAGGCGGTGACAGCAGCGCGCTGTTCATGAACCTGGCGCGCCTGCCAGTGGCGCTGTTCCCCGGCCCCATGCTCACGGCGCGGGTGCAGCCCGTGTCGGTGCACGATCTGGCCGCCGCCATCGTTGCACTGCTGGGGCCCACCATCTCCACCCAGGGCATCGTCGAGTGCGCTGGGCCGGAGGCCCTGACCATGGGCGACTTCATTGCCAGCCTGCGCCAGCAACTGGGCCATGGCAAAGCCCATGTGCTGCGCCTGCCCAACCCGCTCACCCAGCTGAGCGCTCGCCTGGGCGACGCAGTGCCCAGCGTGCCCTGGTGCACCGAAACCCTGACCATGCTGGGCAGCGACAACGTGGGCAACCCCGCCGTGTTCGAGCAGCTGCTGGGCCGCAAGGCGGTGCATTACAGCCAGCTGGTGGCGACCGCCTGGCGTTGACGCGCACCGTCTGTGCCCTCGTCACTGGGGCACGAAGTCCGACGGATACCGCAGCGAATCCACCAGCAGGTGCGACATGCGCATGCCCAGATTGATGCCATGTGGAGGAATGGGCTGGGTGAACCACTTGTCGTACAGGCGGTGCAGCTCCCGCGTCTGGATGAGCCGCCGCAGCTCCGCATCGACCACAGCCTTGAGCGCAGGGTCGTTGCGCTCGAACGCCACCGCATAGGGCTCGATGGTCATGGGCTTGCCAATCACCTTCAGGTCCTGCGGGCGGGCATGGCTGGCACGCAGGCCATAGAGCAGCACATCGTCCATCGCAAAGCCGTCCACCCTGCCATCCACCACCCAGCCAAAGCCCTCGGCATGGTCACGGGCGGGCTCGATGCGCAGGCGCACTGATTTGTTGGCAGCCTCGCGCGCCAGCGAATCGATGTTGGTGGTGCCCACCGTCGAAGCCACGGTCTTGCCGTCCAGGTCTTCGATACGCTCGAAGGGGCGCTGGCTTTGCACCACGATGCGTGATGACGCAATGAAGTGCGCAATGGTGAAAGCCACCCGCTGCCTGCGCGCAGCCGTGTTGGTGGTGGAGCCGCATTCCAGGTCCACATCGCCGCGCTCGATGGCCTCAAAGCGGTTGCCCGACGTGACCTGACGGTAGTCCACCCGCAGATCGCGCCGCTGCAGATGGCGACCGATGGCCTGTGCGATCTGCAGGCACACGTCCACGCTGTAGCCCAGGGGCACCCCATTGGCCACATAGGACATCGGCAGAGAAGATTCGCGGTGGCCGATGACCACTCTTCCCGTGGCCTGGATGCGCTGCAGCGTCTGGCCCGGAGGCTCCGCTGTGCGCGCCAAGGCGGGGCTTGGCACTTCCGTCTTCGCAGAGGTCGATAGACCTGCAGCGGTCCCCGTGTTCTGCGCGATGACTCCCGCCGTCGCACACGCAGCGCAGGCAGCAGCCAGCGCACGCACCATCCCAAACCTCGTGGGGTTCGCTTCACATGTCATGGCTTGCCTCTTCGAAGTTTTCGTGATGCCGCCTGGGCAATGGCCTGTGCGCTGGCTAGCGTACCAGGCCGCTGCGGCACCAGGGCTCTACAGCGCTATACCGCAGCCCGCGAAGCTGAATGCCCAGTGGGAGGCGGGGCTTCCATGCCAGTGTTTCCGTACGCATGCCGCGCCAAGGCAGCCGCCAACACCATGGACGGGTTGACCAGCGTCAGCCCCTCCAGCCGGGGGTGCTCTGACAGTGCGAGTGGAATTTCTGTGCAGCCCATGATGAGCGTGGAGACCCCATAGCGCTGCTGCAGCACCAGCGACACGGACTCGAACCGCTGGCGGGCCAGCGCGTAGTTGCCGGCCTTCACGCCGTCGTAGATGCCCTGCATCAGCTGATCGCGCTCACGGGGTTCGGGCACAAAGCAGTCGATGTCGCGGTGCTCCAGTTCGCGCTGGTACAAGCCCGCCTCGTAGGCACCCTGCGTGGCCAGCAGGCCCACGCCATGCACCTTGTGCAGCGCCAGGTCTGCAGCGACCTCTTGCACACCATGCAGCACCATCAACTGCGGAAAGCGCTGCTGCAGCAGGCCATGCCAGGCATGGGCCGTGTTGCAGGCGATGGCCACCACGCGCGCGCCCAGGGCCGCCAGGCGGCCCGTGGCCTGCAGCATCGGGTCTGCAGGCTGGTGGGCCCCGGGGCGGGTGTCGTGCAAGGCCGCCGTGCGGTCGGGAATGGGCACTTGCGCCAGCCAATGCTCAGGGTAAGCCTGGTCGTGCACAGGGATGCCCAGCGCCGCCATGCGGTCGGTGCAGGCCTGCACAAACAGGCGCACAAAGTCGGCACCCGCAGCAGGCCCCATGCCGCCCAGAATGCCCACCACCTGCGGGGCCGGAAGGTGCGGGGTGGACGACAACATGCTCACGCCCATCACAGCGCAGGCTTGTCGCTCTGGGCCACCAGGTTGTCGCGCAGCTCCTTGCTCATAGGCAGGTTGAGGTTCTGGCCGCGCGGGGGCACTGGCGACATGAACCACTTGGCGTAGAGCTTGTCGAACTCGCCCGACTTCATCATCCCGCCGATCACGCCGTTGACCAGCGTCTGGAACTGCGGGTCGTCCTTGCGCAGCATGCAGGCGTAGGGTTCGACCTGCAGCGAGTCGCCCACCACCACCCAGTCGGCCGGGTTGCGCGTGTTGCCCATCAGGCCAAACAGCAGGATGTCGTCCATGGCGAAGGCCTCTGCACGGCCGGTGTCCACCAGCAGCAGCGAGTCCTCGTGGTCCTTGCCCAGCACGATGTCCATGTCCAGGTTGTTGTCGCGGTTGTACTTGCGGATCACCTGCGCGTTGGTGGTGCCCGAGGTGCTGGCCACTTTTTTCTTGGCGAGGTCGGCGTAGTTCTTGACGCCCGAGGCCTTCTTGGTCAGCAGCCGGGTGCCGGTGTAGAAATAGTTGATGGCAAATTGCACGTCCTTGCCGCGCGCCGTGTTGTTGGTGGTCGATCCGCACTCCAGGTCCACGGTGCCGTTGGTCAGCAGCGGAATGCGGTTTTGCGAAGTCACGGCTTGCAGCTCCACCTTGATGGCAGGGTTGTTCAACCGTTTCTTCACCGCGTCGACCACGGCGTTGGAGATGTCCACCGACATGCCCACCGGGTTGCCCGGGCCCGCCAGATAGCTGAAGGGCACCGACGACTCGCGGTAGGCCAGCGTGATCTTGCCGGAGTCGGCAATCTTCTTGAGGGTGTCGGCACTGGCCACGGTACTGGCCAGCACACCGGCGACCACGAGGACAGCAGCGGTGACAGCGGAGAGCTTCATGGGAATCCCTTTGCAAAAAATCAGGTGAACAGACATTCGGACAGACGAGAAAGCAAGATGCAGGGGCACTGTAAAAATTTGCGGCCGTCTTGAACAATTCATTTGCGCGGGTCCACCATGATGAAAAGTTATGGCTCTGTTTCGGTGCACCTCCGCGCACCATCGTGGATCGTCCTGCCTTCTTTGCGGCCCTTGCATCCCGGTGCCCCCACCCCTCTCCCGCCAGACCATCCTGAAAACACCAGGTGCTGACCAGTGCATAACTTCCTGGCATGGCAAGGCACTGCTTTGGCATTGTTCAGCAGGTGCACTGCCGCCTACATTCGTTGTCATCTCCTCCAACCGTTTCACTCTCTCCGATGCAGGTATGTGTATTGGGCGCAGGCATCGTCGGCCTGGCCACGGCGTATGAACTTCAACAGCGCGGCCTGCAGGTCACAGTCATCGATCAGGCGCAGCCCGGCACGGGCGCCAGCGGTGGCAACGGCGCGCAACTGAGCTACAGCTATGTACAACCGCTGGCGGACGCCAGCATCTGGCGGCAGCTGCCCCGGCTGCTGCTCTCGCCCACCTCCCCACTCAAGCTGCGCCTGCAGTGGGATACCCACCAGTGGCGCTGGGGGCTGGAGTTTCTGCGCGCCTGCAACCGACCAACCTCTGAACGCAGCACCGCACAACTGCTGGCCCTGGCCGCCCTGAGCCGCCATCATCTGGAAACCATGCTGCAGGCAGAGTCTCTGGACTGCAACTTCTCCAGCACCGGCAAGCTGGTGCTGTACGACACCGCAGCCAGCCTGGCCGCGGCACAACGCCAGATGGACCTGCAGCGCCAGTGGGGCAGCGAACAGCAGGCAGTTTCGGCCCAGCGTTGCGTGGAGCTTGAGCCCGCGCTGCAGCACTACCAGCCGCGCATTGCCGGAGCCATCTACACCCCCAGTGAATGCGCTGCCGACTGCCTCCAGGTCTGCCAAGGCTTGCAGGCCGTGCTGGCCGCACGGGGGGTGCGCTTCATGCTGGGCGCCACGGTCCAAGGCTTTGTGCGCGAGGGATCCCGCATTGCTGCGGTGCAGACCAGTGCAGGAGCCATCGAGGCGCAACAGTTTGTGCTGGCCCTGGGCAGCCGCAGCCACCCGGCGGCGCAGACGCTGGGGTTGCGCTTGCCGGTATACCCCCTCAAGGGCTACAGCATCACGCTGGATACCAACCCCACATCATCGGCAGCGCCTCGCATCAATGTGACCGATGCTGCACGCAAGGTGGTGTTTGCGCGCATCGGCCAGCGCCTGCGGGTGGCGGGCATGGCCGAACTGGTGGGGCACGATGCACGCATACCTGCCGCGCGCATCCAGAGCCTGCGCGATGCCACCCGCGCCGTTTTCCCGACCTGCCATCAGGGCGGAGAGCTGCATGCCTGGACCGGCATGCGCCCCGCCACGCCCACCGGGCTGCCGATCGTAGGCCGTTGGGTGGGGGCACCGGACAACTTGCTGCTCAACACAGGCCATGGCTCTTTGGGGTTCACGCTGGCGTTTGGCACGGCGGCGCAGGTGGCCGAGCTGCTGGCACCCGCCTGACTCTCCCGCACTCCCACGCTCCGCAGCCGCACAAGGCACTACCCGCCTCGGCAGGTGGCGCGTTCACTCCACCTCGGGCTGCAGGCCCACCGTTTCCAGCGTCTTTGCCACCGCCTGGCGCATGCATTGCGTCATGGCGCTGGCCAGCAGTGAGCTGGGGCGGTTGACGGTGCGCAGCGACTTGATGGGCACGGCAATATGCGGCGCCAGCGCCAGTACATCCACCTTGCTGCGGTCGGCCGATGCCGCCGTGCAGGCGTCCACCAGCGCCACCGCGTGACCATGGTGCGCCAGCGCCAGCGCCGCATGGTAGGTCTGCACCGTGAACGCCGTCTGCAGGCCCACGCCCGCCTCGCGGCACGCGTGGTTGACCACCGTGCCGATGGGGTCGCGTACATCCAGCCGCACCACCGGTGTGTCTGCCAGGTCGGCCAGGTGCACCACACCGGCCGCCACCAGCGCAGCACCCAGCATGCCCTTGGGCGCTACACACACCATGCGCCCATCGGCCAGATGCTCCTGCGTGAGCGCGGGGTGGGCGATGGCGCTGAACACAAAGCCCACATCCGCCTCCTGCAGCACCAGGGCCGAGACGATCTGGGGCGAGTGCAGCGCGTCGATGGTCACCTGCACATCCGGGTGCTTTTTCCTGAAAAAACGCAACGCACGCGGCAGCACCTCGTAGCTCAGCGCCAGCACGCTCAGGATATGCAACTCACCCTCACGCCGGTCGCTCTTGAGGCTGTTGGCCAGGCGCTGCACATCATCGAGCTGGGTGAACAGGCGCTCGATGTGCGGGTACAGGGTCTGTGCCTCGGTGGTGGGCACCAGCTTGCCCTTGAGCCGGTGGAACAACGGAAAGCCCAGCTGCAGTTCAGCATGCGCCAGGATGCGGCTGACCGCAGGCTGCGTGACGTTGATGAGGCGGGCCGCCGCGCTCACGCTGCCGGTGAGCATGACGGCGTTGAAGACTTCTATGTGGCGAAGGCGCATATGCTGACAATGCAAGGAATGGGCCGCAAGCGCAATCCTTGCATGTACCCATTGCGAAATCGCGCACTCAAACCGCGCGCCTCGCACGCGCTTGCTGCTAAACCGACATCGACGGCCGCAGCGCCATGGCCGCACGCCAGCGCAACAGGTTTGGGTGCTGCTCGCCCGGCTTGTGCTTGACCACACGCGCAAAGTCGACCGCCACCACCGCCGTGATGTCGGCCACGCTGAAGCGGTCGGTGGCAATGAAGTCGCGGTCCGCCAGGCGCTCGTTGAGCAGCTGAAAGAACTGCCCCACACGCACCAGTCCACGCTCGGCCAGGGCCGGGATTTGCGGGTAGTCCACCGCGCCGGGCAAGGCCCGGTTGGCCATGGCGGGCGCGCTGTTGCGCAGCGCCTCGGCAATGGCCTGCAGGCCCTCGAACTCCATGCGCCAGTTCCAGCTCGCAATCTCGGCCTTTTCTGCGGGCGTCTCGCCAAGCAGTGCGGGCTGCGGGTAGCGCGCCTCCACATAGGCCGTAATGGCCGCGTTGTCGGTCAGCAGCAAACCGTCTTCCGTGCGCAGCGCGGGCACCGTGCACTGCGGGTTGATCTGGCGATAGGCCTCGCCCAATTGTTCGCCATTGCGCAGGTCCACCTGCACGGTGTCGTGGGCCACGCCCTTTTCTGCCAGCAGGATGCGCGCCCGGCGCGGGCTGGGGGCGGTGGAACAGTCGTATAGGGTGATCATGGAGACGCCTTGCAAAAACACTCAACGTGCGGGTAAAGAAGCTGCCGCCGCCTCGATCTTGTCCTGCGTCTTGGTGTCAAAGTCGCTCGCGTCATGCCGCTCGCGCAACTGGCTGGCCAGATCACCCTGCACGCGGTTCACCTTGCGCCCGCGCTGCACTGCCGGGCGCTTGGCCACCTGCTCGGCCCAGCGCACCACATGCGTGTATTCGTGCACCTGCAAAAACTCGCCCGCGTTGTAGGCCTGCCCCTTCACCAGCAAGCCATACCAGGGCCAGATCGCAATGTCGGCCACCGTGTACTCATCGCCCGCCACGTATTCGGTCACGGCCAGGCGCTGGTTCAGCACATCCAGCTGGCGCTTGGCCTCCATCGCATACCGATCAATCGCATACTCGATCTTCACTGGCGCATAGGCATAAAAATGCCCAAACCCGCCGCCCACAAACGGCGCACTGCCCATCTGCCAGAACAGCCACGACAGGCACTCCGCCCGCGCCGCGCCGTCCTTGGGCAAAAAGGCGCTGCCGAACTTCTCGGCCAGATACATCAGGATGGCGCCGGACTCGAACACCCGCACCGGGTTGGCCGGGTCGGCACGGTCCAGCAGCGCGGGGATCTTGGAATTAGGGTTCACAGACACGAAGCCGCTGCCAAACTGCTCACCCTCGTTGATGCGGATCAGCCATGCGTCGTACTCCGCCCCGTTGTGGCCCAGCGCCAGCAGCTCTTCCAGCATCACGGTCACCTTCACGCCATTGGGCGTGCCCAGCGAATACAGCTGCAGCGGGTGGCGGCCTACGGGCAGTTCCTTGTCGTGCGTGGCGCCTGCAATGGGCCGGTTGATGCTGGCGAACTGGCCGCCGTTTTCTTTGTTCCATTGCCAGATGGCGGGGGGGGTGTAGCTGGAAGAATCGCTCATGTATTCAGCTCCAAGTAAAAAAACATTATTCAAGTTGTGAAGCAAGATTACCCAACTTCTGCTTCAACGCATCTCGCAGCTTGGCATCTACGCCAACGCGCCGCAGCACAGCTCTCTCATAGTCATCGCGACTGTTAAAGCGCAGACCTTTTGCGATGCAATCAAGGATGCGAGATTCGCGAACCGGGTACCTGCTGACGATCCCGTGAATGTCAGATGCGCCCACCATGCCTGAAAGGCGTGCAAGCTCATCGGGATACGTGGAGGGAATGGCAACGTTCAACACAGGTTGAGTTTGAGCAATGAGTTCGTGACGCGTGGGCAGCGAAGAGAGAACTTGATCACGCATTTGCCGCTCTGCCAATCGGCTTGCGAGATGCTCTTTCGCTGCTTGCACTTTGATCGATTCGATCGCTGCATCTCGAGCTCCATCTAGGAGCGTCTGAGAGTCAATACCCAAGGTGTCCGCCTGCTGCACAGCAACGGCACATTGGGCTTCCTGCGAGTAGATTAGGCTTTCAACGGAAAAAATTGGTAACGGGTAGATCCCCTCATCTTCAAACTTCTTCATCTGTTCCGCAGACATGCCATCGTGATCAATGAGACCGAACGCTTGCGCCCTGTGGATTTGCTCGACCGCACGAAGCCCCTCGACGGCTTTCATCACATCTTTGCAACTAGTGCGTGGTCGCACAGAAACTTGGGGGAAAAGAAGCGAGTAAAGAGGTTGATCCAAACTCGTTTTATCGTTGCCCTCAACAAACAGAATCTTGCGCCGCGCACCGATCACGTCAACCCAGAGCCATTCCGGAATTTGCCCTGAATCATGGATGACATCGACATCCCACGAAACGATTTTTCCGTCTCGCCAAGCGCTACCTCGCACGAGAACAATTTCGCTACCCTTCACTGCCACAGGTAGCTCAAGTTGGTGCGTACAGACCACAAAGCCACAGTCAGGTCTCGCCAGTATCAGCGCCTTGACAAGTGCAACAACGATAGATCGGTGAAGATGAAGCTCAGGCTCATCGATAAGGAAGACCATGCCTGGTGGTGCGGCCACTACCTCAGCGGCAAAAACAAGTGCAGATCGTTCCCCATCGGACATGCGTGCATAGCTATAAACTGAGTCGGCCTGCTTTGCTCTCAATTCGGCTCCAACAACCTCAAGCTGCACAGTCAAATTCGCCTGGGCCAGTAGAGAATTGACGATGTCTAGTGGCGAGTTATCAGCCTGAAGTCGAGCAACCGCTAAAGAGCTTGGTCCCTCGATCTTTATTTGGTTTGCAGCATCAAGCTTGTACTGAGTCTCCGCCGCCTGAAGATCGTGAATCGCCTTCTCATTACGAGTCGTGCCAAGAATAGATTTCCATCTTGTATCCGGCTGGGAGTCATAGTGCTTTAGGTTGTTAGTGAGATCACGGCGACTCGCCGGTGTCATGGACAGACTTTCGTTATCGAAATAGCTAGGTCGTGACCCTGGTAAATAAACTACGCTACCCGTCCACTGTGCTGCAAGCTGATTGATCAGAGCAGACTTACCAGCACCGTTGCGACCCAAGATAAATATTGGGCTTCCAGCCTTCACAGCCACCGGAACAAGTCCTGCCTGCGTTTGAATTTGCATCTGAGCGAGGTGGGGACGTACTTCTCTGTCCATATCTGTCCTCTCGGAATCTTCTCTACTGACCCCAACGGAGAATCAGCCAAGCATGAAAGCATGCAAAAAAGGCGCTCTTCGCATCTCGTGACCATTCGCGCTATCAGCCCTGACGGTAGACAGGAGAAGAGCGCATAACAACGATAGATACGCAATATGTCAATGCGCCTTATCCCAATTAGCCCCCACCCCCACCTCCGCCAATAACGGCACCTTCAGCGCCGCCACCTCTGCCATCAGGCGCGGGATGTGGGTCTTGAGCCAGTCCACCTCGCTCTCAGGCAGCTCAAACACCAGTTCGTCGTGCACCTGCATGATCATTTGGATGCCCGGCTTGTGCGTGTCCAGCTCCTTCTGAACCGCCACCATGGCCAGCTTGATGAGGTCTGCCGCCGTGCCCTGCATGGGGGCGTTGATAGCGGCGCGCTCGGCCCCGGCACGGCGAGGGCCGTTGGGGGAGTTGATTTCGGGCAGGTACAGGCGGCGGCCAAACACGGTTTCGACATAGCCCATGGACTTGGCTGAAGCCTTGGTGTCATCCATGTACTGCTTCACGCCGGGATAGCGCTGGAAGTACTTGTCAATGTAGGCGGCAGCGGCCTTGGTCTCGATGCCCAGGTTCTTGGCCAGGCCAAAGCTGCTCATGCCGTAGATAAGGCCAAAGTTGATGACCTTGGCGTAGCGGCGTTGCTCGCTGGTGACCTGATCGACCTCCACCCCAAACACTTCGGCAGCGGTGGCGCGGTGCACGTCCAGCCCGGCGTGGAATGCGTGCAGCAGCGAGTGGTCGCCGCTCAGGTGGGCCATGATGCGCAGCTCGATTTGGGAGTAGTCGGCACTCGCAATCACGCGGCCCGCAGGGGCCACAAAGGCCTCGCGCACGCGGCGGCCTTCGGGGGTGCGGATGGGGATGTTCTGCAGGTTGGGGTCGTTGCTGGACAGGCGCCCTGTGACGGCCACGGCCTGGGCGTAGTGCGTGTGCACGCGGCCTGTGCGTGGCAGGGCCAACTGGGCCAGCTTGTCGGTGTAGGTGCCTTTGAGCTTGACGAGGCCCCGGTGCTCCAGCAGTTTGGCGGGCAGGGGGTAGTCCTCGGCCAGCTTTTCCAGCACTTCTTCGTCGGTGCTGCGGGCGCCGGTGGCGGTCTTCTTCACCACGGGCATGCCCAGCTTGTCGAAGAAGATTTCGCCGAGCTGCTTGGGGCTGCTCAGGTTGAAGGGCTGGCCTGCAATCTCGTACGCCTCGGTTTCGAGCTGCAAGATGCGCTGGCCCAGTTCGTGACTTTGGGCGGCCAGCGTGGGGGCGTCGATGAGCACGCCGTTGCGTTCGATGCGGTACAGGGCTTCGCTGCTGGCAATCTCCAGCTCGTAGATGAAGCGCAGTTTGTCGTCTGCCTGCAGCAGCGGCCACAGGGCGTTGTGCACGTCCAGGGTCTGGTCCGAGTCTTCGCACGAATAGGCAGCGGCCTTGTCCACCGGCACTTGCGCAAACGGAATCTGGTGCGCGCCTTTGCCGCACAGGTCTTCGTAGGTGATGCCTTTGCGGCCCGTGTGGCGCTCGGCCAGGCTGGTCAGGTTATGGGGCTTGTGCACTTCGAGCACGTAGCTTTGCAGCATGGTGTCGTGTGTGTAGCCCCGCACCTCGATGCCGTGGTTGGCGAACACATGGCGGTCGTACTTGATGTGCTGCCCCAGCTTGTGGTGCTTGGGGTCTTCCAGCCAGGGCTTGAGACGGGCGAGCACTTCATCCAGCGGCAGTTGCGCGGGCGCATCGGGGCCTTCGTGGCGCAGGGGAATGTAGGCGGCCTCGCCGGGCTGCACGCTGAAGCTGATGCCGACGATTTGCGCGCGCATTTCGTCGAGAGAGTCTGTTTCGGTGTCGATGGCCGCGAGTGAGGCTTTGTGCAGGCGCTCCAGCCACTGGTCAAAGTCCGCCCAGTTCAGGATGGTGTCGTACACCACGGAGCGGTGCTGGGCTTCTTCGGCCACGGTGCTGGCGGAGTGGTCGGCAAACAGATCGCCGCTTTGACCGGGCATGGCGACGGTGGGGGCTGTAGCCGCTGGAGCCGATGCACCTTTGATGGCGGCGGCCAGGCCCTTGAAGCCGTACTTTTCGTAAAACGGCAGCAGGCCGGCGTTGTCCGGCGTGTCCAGCGTGATGTCATCAAACGCGGGCAACCCGGGGATGTAGTCGGCCAGCGCGCAATCGGTCTTCATGGTGACCAGCTGGCGGCTCAATGCCAGCTGGCCGCTGGCAATCGCCTCGCGCAGGTTGTTGCCCGCCACGCCCTTGATGGCGTCGGCGTTAGCGATCAGGTTGTCGAGCGAGCCGTATTCTTCCAGCCACTTGGCGGCCGTCTTGGGGCCCACCTTGGCAACGCCGGGCACATTGTCCACGGTGTCGCCCACCAGCGCCTGGTAGTCCACCATCAGCGTGGGTGGCACGCCAAACTCTGCCGTCACGCCCGCCACGTCGCGGCGCTTGCCGCTCATGGTGTCGATGATGGTGATGTGCTCGTTGACCAGCTGGCTCAGATCCTTGTCGCCGCTGGACACGATGACCTCAATACCCTGTGCGGCTGCTGCGTTGGCCAGGGTGGCGATCACGTCGTCGGCCTCCACGCCGGGCACGGCCACCACCTTCCAGCCCAGCAGGTCCACCACCTCATGGATGGGCTCGATCTGGCTGCGCAGGTCGTCGGGCATGGGCGAGCGCGTGGCCTTGTACTCGGTGTACAAGGCATCACGGAAGGTGGGGCCCGAGGCGTCGAACACGCACACAGCGTAGTCGGCCACCACCTCTTTGCGCAGGGCCTGCATCATGTTGATCATGCCGCGAATGGCACCGGTGGCAGGGCTTGTGGGGTCGCCCGGCGCAGCCCGCAGGTCGGGCATGGCGTGGAAGGCGCGGTAGAGGTAGCTGGAGCCGTCCACCAGCACCAGGGTCTTTTTGTTGCTCATCCGGCAATTGTGCACGGGCAGCGCCCGCCGGGCGGCGCTCTACAATCGCCCGATGCGCGCTGTTCACCTTCTCCTGCTGCTGGGCATGGCCTGCGGCAATGCCCTGGCCCAAACCCCGTCCCCATACCCTGCTGCCACCACCGCAGGCGCTGGTAACCAGCGCGATGCGCTGCCCGACCCCGAGCCCCTGTCTGGTCGCACCAACCAGCGC
This sequence comes from Acidovorax sp. GW460-11-11-14-LB4, assembly GCF_059423685.1. Classification (NCBI taxonomy): domain Bacteria; kingdom Pseudomonadati; phylum Pseudomonadota; class Betaproteobacteria; order Burkholderiales; family Comamonadaceae; genus Acidovorax; species Acidovorax sp. GW460-11-11-14-LB4. Next base: position 18,108 of record NZ_JBWKYJ010000083.1, read on the forward strand.
ACGGAGCGCATCCAGATCGAAGACGAAGGCAGCCGTGTGGACGAGCTGCGGGTCGGCGGGCAAACCCAGAACATCTCGGTGCAGCCCAAGACCGGCAACCTGCCCGCCTACGAAGTGCAGTCGCCTGATGGCGCGCGCAGCCGCGCCGGTGGCAACAATGGCGCTGAAACCACCACGGCGCCCCGCGTCTGGAACGTGTTCAAGTTCTGATGGGTGGCAGGGTGGCGCGCACGCACTGCGTTGCCACCGGTTGAGCCCCGCCCGTTGTCCCGCCCCTTCCCCTTCTCTTTTCTTCGACCCCCTGAGCGATGGCCGTTTTTACCGAAGTCTCCAATCCCGAGGCGCGCGAGTTGCTGCGCCGTTTGCAACTGGGCGAGCTGGTGGCGCTGCGCGGCATTGAGGGCGGCATCGAGAACACCAACTACTTTCTGACCAGCGACCAGGGCGAGTTCGTGCTGACACTGTTCGAGCGCCTCACGGCCGAGCAGCTGCCTTTCTACCTGTACCTGATGAAGCACCTGGCGCATGGCGGCGTGCCCGTGCCCGACCCGCGTGCCGACAAGAACGGCGACATCCTGCACACCGTGTGTGGCAAACCCGCCGCCGTGGTCAACAAGCTGCGCGGCAAGAGCCAGCTGGCCCCGCAGGGCGTGCACTGCGCGGCCGTGGGCACCATGCTGGCCCGCATGCACCTGGCGGGCCGCGACTTTGACCGCCACCAGCCCAACCTGCGCGGGCTGCCCTGGTGGAACGAGACGGTGCCGGTGGTGCTGCCCCACATTGACGACGCACAGGCCGCATTGCTGCGGTCCGAGCTGGCCTACCAGAACCATGTGGCCGCCAGCTCCGCCTATGCCGCCCTGCCGCGCGGGCCCGTGCATGCCGACCTGTTCCGCGACAACGTGATGTTCGAGGGTGAAGAGCTGACGGGCTTCTTCGACTTCTACTTTGCAGGTGTGGACACCTGGCTGTTTGACCTGGCCGTGTGCCTGAACGACTGGTGCATCGACCTGCCCACCGGCGCCCACGATGCCGAGCGCGCCACGCGCATGCTGGACGCTTACCAGACCGTGCGTCCTCTGACAGCCGCCGAGCGCGAGTTGCTGCCCGCCATGCTGCGCGCCGGGGCGCTGCGGTTCTGGATCTCGCGCCTGTGGGACTTCTACCTGCCGCGCGAGGCCTCCATGCTCAAACCCCACGACCCCACGCACTTCGAGCGCGTGCTGCGCGGGCGCCTGGCCCTGCCCGTACACGCGGGCTGATCCCACAACAGACGGGCAGCCTCTAACCCCTGACCCCGCCACCGGTTTTGGGGCAGTGGGGTAAATTCGACCTTATTCGCCCCCTCGACATCAGATGCCGCTAGGTGCCCCCCATGGGCGCTGGGGCGCAGTCGGCGGTGCGGGCCCCTCCTCCTTTCCAACGTATTCATGAAACTCCACATCGTCCCCGCGCGCACCGGCATGGCCTGGGTCAAGCTCGGCGTTCGGGCGTTCTGGCGGCAGCCCATGGCGCTGGCTGCGCTGTTCTTCATGACCATGGCGGCCATGTCGCTGGCCACCATGATCCCGCTGGTGGGTCCGGCCATTGCGCTGGCACTGCTGCCGTCTGCCACGCTGGCCATGATGGTGGCGGCGGCGCAGGCATCGCAAGGGCGGTTTCCGATGCCCGCGGTGCTGCTGGTGGCCTTTCGCACCGGGCGCGAGCGGCTGCGCGACATGCTCACACTGGGTGTGCTGTATGCGGTGGCTTTTCTCGGCATCATGGGCCTGTCGGCCCTGCTGGACGGCGGCCAGTTTGCGCAGGTTTACCTGGGTGGCGCGCCCATGACCCGAGAGATTGCCGAGAACCCGGACTTCCAGCGCGCCATGTGGCTGTCGATGCTGCTGTACCTGCCCCTGTCGCTGCTGTTCTGGCATGCACCGGGCCTCGTGCACTGGCATGGCGTGCCGCCGGTCAAGGCGCTGTTCTTCTCCATCGTGGCCTGCGTGCGCAACTTTGGCGCGTTCCTGGTCTATGGGCTGGGCTGGCTGGGGGTGTTTTTGCTGGGCGGGCTGGTGGTCAGCATCGTGTCGGCCCTGCTGGCTGTGGCGGGGCTTGCCGGATCGATGGCCGGTGGCATCATGGTGGGCGCTGCCATGATGTTGGCCGCGATGTTCTTCACCTCGGTGGTCTTCACCTTCCGCGACTGCTTCGAGCCCCCCTACACCCCCCAGCAAGAAGAGGCGCCCCATGACAAC